>JBKJMF010000409.1:0-4580 GCA_046596525.1 Devosia sp.
CAGGACTTCGCCCGTGCCCGCCGATTGGGAGCGCGTTTTCGTGCGTCCACGCTTTGGTAGTTGAACCAGCTTTCCCAACCTTGCCTCCGGGCGGGCGGGCGATATCTGCCGGGGACCCATTCCATCGGCAGATCGGGAACGACGCAGGGACCCGATGAAAGCCATTAAGAGTTCGTCAAGGTTAACAGTTCGCTAACGATTTCCCTGAAATAGTCAGGCCAGTGGTTGAGGCCCGACTCCTGGGGCCTTTCAGGGCAAAATATGATCGGTTTCCAGCCTTACGAGACGTTCCAGCTCCTTATCGAGACTGGTGGCGTCGATCGAACGAACACGCTGCTCTGCGCAGCATGCGATGCATTTGCGCGTCGCGGACGGCCAACCAGTGCCGAAATGGAACAGTTTGCGGCGCTCGCCCAGCGCCTGTTCCCGGCAGCCGCTCCTGCGGCCCGCGCCAAGGCAGCAGCAACGCTCGGACGCTCGGAAGACCTCTCCCCCGAACTCGAGGAACTCGTCGTCCGCCACCTCGGCGACGACCTGCCGGATTTCCTCGTCGCGGCGCCAAAACTCTCCGAGGGCACTATGCTCAAGGTGATTTCGTCCAACGACGTGACGCTCGGCGCTGCCCTCGCCCGCCGTGCCGATATCTCCAACAACGTGCTCGGCCGCCTGTTCCAGATGAATAGCCGCAAGGTCTATCGCGCGCTCGCCACCAATACGGCGATCTCGCCGCGCGGCCCCTATCTCAGCGCCCTCGCCCGCTCGGCGCAGATGGATCACCAGGTCGCCTGGTCGCTCGCCGCCCGCGAGGATTTCGACGCCGCCCTGCTCGCGCCCGCCTTCTTCGATCTCGGCGAGAACGACCGGGTGAAGGTGATCAACGCCTTCGCGCAGCGCGAGACCCCCGACGCGCCGATCAAGCGCACGCTCGAGCAGCTCTCGGTCGCCACCGGCGAGCTCACCCGCGCACTGATGAAGCTGTTCGCCGAGAACCGCCGCCCCGAGGTCACGAAACTCCTGCACCAGATCACCGGGCTCGACGAAGTCCGCTGCGGCCAGATCGCCCACGACACGTCGGGCGCCGCGCTGTTCGTGGTGCTGCGCGCCTTCGGCTGCAATGCGCAGGACGGCCTAAAGGTGCTGATCCACGCCACCTCGCACGACGAGGACCGCTCCAAGGCGCTCGCAGCTTTCTCCAAGCTGTTTGAGACCGTCAGCGTCGACGCCACGGCGTTCCTGATGAGCGCCTGGCGCGGCGAGGTGAACCTGCTCGACCTGACCAAGCCGGAATACAAGCCGTTCGAAATCGAACGCCGCCGCATCCCGGTGCCGCAGACCCGCGAGCGCAACCCGGTGGTCGATCAGGCGATCGAGGCACTGGCCCGGATCGGGGCACGGGCTTCGTAAGCCGTTATCGGCAGACGGCCCCCTCCCATCCTCCCCCATGAAGGGGGAGGTGCCGCATCCAGTGTTTGGCACAATCGAGCCGCAGCCTCGACTCTTCACCTCCCCCTTCATGGGGGAGGCCGGGAGGGGGCCGTCTGCTAGTGGTGGGGCGCCCTACTTCGCCACCTCCAACCCCAACTCCCCGCTCCGCATCTCAAGCGAAATCACCCACAAATCCGGGTCGAAATCGTGCTCGCGGGCGATCCGCTCGCGCACCTTGTCCGGCTCCACATGGTCAAAGCGCAGCTGGAACAGCCGGTCCTCCGGGTTGTCCCCCAGGCTGGTCGCCGGCGCCGGCGTATACAGTGACACCTCGCCATTGAGGTGGTCCACCTCGACGAAAATCTGCCCGGCGATCGGATCGCCGCGGCGGGACACCACGCACATGTGGCCGATGTCGTTATGGCGCCGGACGAAGCCGGAGACCCAAAGGTCGGTTCTGAACATGGATCAGCTGTGCCGGAAAACCCGGCACACCGCTAGATCGAAGCCCCGTTGTTGACCAACAGGTCGAGCAGCTCGGGCGAAATTCGGCCGGTCACCTTGTAGTTGAAGTAGACCTCGAAATTGCGAATCGCCTTGGCCGTGGCTTCTCCGGCCACGCCATCAGCGGGACCGTGCAGGAACCCGAGGCTACCGAGCCCGCGCTGCACCTTGGCGACGATCACCGGATCGGTCACCGAGAACGGCGCCATGATCTGGTCGGGGGTCGCTTCGGTATCGAGCACCGCAATCGCCTCGCCGGGCGTGGGCGGCGCTTCCTCGATCTGCAGTGGCACGCCGACCTGCGGTTTGTCGGGCAAAGCCGCGACTTCGGTCCGCTCAGCCGACTTCGGCACAAGCGCAATCGGCGGAGCGGCTTCAGCCGTGCTCAGCGCGCTCGATTGTGCGGCGAACTGCTGCGGCGCCGGCTTCTTGGCCAGCACCTTCGGCGGAGTGGTCATGGTCATCGACTGCACGCCGTCGATGATGGTGTTGATGGCGTCGCCGGCGGTATCGGCAGCCATTTCGAGCGCCGCTTCCGGCGTCTGGGGAAGGGCTCGGCCAAGCACGGTGTTGTTCTTGATCCGTTTTACCGGCGCAATCGAGCCGGTCTGGATGTCGGAGACCAGCGGCTTGGGCTGCTCGATCGCGGCCAGCGACTGTGGCCTCACCTTGTTGGCAGCCGGCAGTTCCATCTCTACCGGCGCCGACCGCAGCGTCGGCAGCGTCACAGTGGCGGCCGGCTTTTCCTCGAGGGGCGCGGCAGGCACCGCAACCGGCGCAACCGGCTTTGCCTCAGGGGTCGACAGCGGCGCCGCCAGCACCATCTCGATGGTGTCGCGCGTCAGCTCGCCGGTCGGCTTCAGCCCACGCAGTTCCTCGAACTTCTTGATCGCCCTGGCGGTCTGCGGCCCGTAATAGCCATCGACAGTGCCGGTAAACAGCTGCAGCCGCTCCAGCTTCCGCTGTACCTCGAACACGTCCTTGTTGCCGATGGGGCCGTTCAGCGTGTCCATCGGCGCAGCCGATGCCAGCTGGCGCTGCACCTTGGCCGGCGCATTCATCACGAAGCTTTTGGGCCGGGTCTTCGGAAACACGGGCTCGATGTCCGTCGACATCTGTGATTCGATCGCCGGGTTGAACAGCGGCGCCGGATGCGCGTGGCGCTGGCCATAAAGCGCGTTCGAACCGGCCATGGCGGTGGTCACCACCAGCGCGGCAATCGCGGAATTGGTGAGGGGCGAGCGCATATAGCGCGCAATGACCCAGAGCGCCGCCCGGCCCGCCTGGGTCAATGCGACGCCGCCGACCTGCAAGGGCAGGTGCGCAAGAGTTGCTGCCGTCATAGGGCTCTTTTTCTTTCGTCGTGCCATGTGGTGGGCATCTGCTGAACCGGGTCCCGGTGAAGGGGCGTAATGGCAGCAGTTTCCTCCACCTTGGTTTCCGGACCGTTTATCGGCAGCAAAACCGTCATCACGGTGCCTTCACCAGGCGACGAGCTGGCGTGCAGCACGCCATCATGCAGTTCGACCAGTCCCTTGACGATAGAAAGGCCCAGTCCGGTGCCCTCGTAGCGGCGCGCCAGCCCGTCCTGGGCCTGGAAGAACGGCTCGCCGATTCGGCTCACCGATTCCTCGGCCATACCAATCCCATGGTCCGCTACCGAAATGGCGAGATGCCGGCCCTGCCGCTTCATGGCGAGGGTCACAACCGAATGCTCGTTGGAGAATTTTACGGCGTTCGAAAGCAGGTTGATCAGGATCTGGCGGCAGGCGCGCTCGTCGGCGATCAGCATCGGCAGGCTGCGCGGAATATCGGTCATCAGCCGCACGGATTTCTCGCGCGCCATGGCGTCGACCATCTTCAGGCACGGCTCGACCAGCGATTCGGGCGCGATCGGCTCGGTCGTCAGTTCGAACTTCCCCGCTTCCAGCCGGCTCATGTCGAGCAGCATCTTCACCACGTCGATCAAGTGATGGCCGCTCTGCTGGATCAGCGTCGCATATTCCTTGTGCTGCGGGCTGAGCTCGCCGACGACGCCCGAGGTCATCATCTCGGAAAAGCCGACAATGGCGTTCAGCGGCGTGCGGAGCTCATGGCCGATGGTGGCAAGGAAGCGCGACTTGGCGCTCGAGGCCTCCTCGGCGAGCTTCCGGGCCCGCTGCAGCTCGTTCATGTAGTCGTGCCGTTCGGTCACGTCGCGCAGCAGCACCACGACCTCGTTGCGGGTGCCCGGCGCATCGGCATCGACAACCGGCGACAACGAAGCTTCCACCCACACATAGCGCGGCGCGGCGGCCGACGGGCCGGGCTCGTCGCGGCGCATGCGAATCTCGACCCGGCGGGTCTGGCCGTCCTGGTTGGCTTCGGCGAAGGCGGTGAGATAAGTCGGCCGGTCCATCACATGAATGCGCTCGACGAGGCCGTTGCCGCTGAGCTCGAACCGCCGGCAGCCGAACAGCTTCTCAGCCGAGCGCGAGGTGAACAGCACCGTGCCGTCGCTGGCAAAGCGCATCACCGCGTCCTGCACGTGCTCGATCAGGTGACGGTAGGCATTGATCTGCGCCTTCTCGTACACCTCGAACACGGTGTTAAGCCGGTTGGCGGAGTGCGCGATGATCACCGCAGTAACGATGAACACCAGCCCGCTGACC
>JBKJMF010000416.1:0-2593 GCA_046596525.1 Devosia sp.
TGCCGCTCCTGATCCATGGCGACGCCGCCTTTGCAGGGCAGGGCGTCATCGCCGAGTGTCTCGGGCTGTCGGGCCTCAAGGGCCACCGGACCGGCGGTTCGGTGCATTTTGTCATCAACAACCAAATCGGCTTTACCACCTCGCCGATCTACTCGCGCTCTTCGCCCTATCCGACCGATGTGGCCAAGATGATCGAGGCGCCGGTGTTCCATGTGAACGGCGACGATCCGGAAGCAGTGGTCTATGTGGCCAAGGTCGCGACCGAGTTCCGGCAGCGCTTCGGCCGCCCGGTGGTCATCGATATCTTCTGCTATCGCCGCTTCGGCCATAACGAAGGCGATGAGCCGAGCTTCACCCAGCCGCTGATGTATTCGAAGATCCGCAGCCACGAGACGACGCTCGACATCTATTCGAAGCGCCTCGTCGGCGAGGGCGTGCTTTCCGATGACGACGTCGCCAAGATGAAGGCGGACTGGCGCGCCCATCTCGAGACCGAGTTCGAGGCCGGGCAGGATTTCCGCCCGAACAAGACCGACTGGCTCGATGGCGTGTGGAAAGACCTGAAGCGCGCCGATGTGGAAGGCCCGCGCCGTGGCGACACCGGGGTGGATGTGCCGGACCTGGTCAATCTCGGCCAGCGGCTATCGGCGGTTCCGGCCGGCTTCAACGCCCACAAGACGGTGAGGCGGTTCATGGACAACCGGCTCGCCTCGATCGAGTCGGGCGAAGGCCTCGACTGGGCGACCGGCGAAGCGCTGGCGTTCGCGACCCTGCTCGAGGAGGGCCATCCGATCCGCCTGTCGGGCCAGGACGTCGAGCGCGGCACCTTCAGCCAGCGTCACTCGGTGCTGTATGATCAGGACAAGGACGAGACCTACACGCCGCTCAACAACATTGCCGAGGTGCAGGCGCGCTACGAAGTCGTCAACTCGATGCTGTCGGAAGAGGCGGTGCTCGGCTTCGAGTACGGCTATTCGCTGGCCGAGCCGAAGACGCTGACGCTGTGGGAAGCGCAGTTCGGTGACTTCGTCAATGGCGCCCAGGTGGTGATCGACCAGTTCATCTCGTCGGGCGAGCGCAAGTGGTTCCGCATGAGCGGGCTCGTGATGCTGCTGCCGCATGGCTATGAAGGCCAGGGTCCGGAGCACTCGTCGGCGCGTCTCGAGCGGTTCCTGCAGAGCTGCGCCGAAGACAATATGCAGGTCGCGAACTGCACCACGCCGGCGAACTACTTCCATATCCTCCGCCGGCAGATGAAGCGCGATTTCCGCAAGCCGCTCGTGCTGATGACGCCGAAGTCGCTGCTGCGCCACAAGAAGGCGGTGTCGGGATTGGTCGAGTTCGGGGGGGATTCGACGTTCCATCGCCTGCTCTGGGACGACGCGGAAGCGCCGGGCGTGCCCAAGACGACGATCAAGCTGAAGCCGGACGCGGAGATCCGCCGTGTCGTGATGTGCACCGGCAAGGTCTACTACGACCTGCTCGAGGATCGCGAAAAGCGCGGCGTCGACGACGTCTACCTGCTGCGGCTGGAACAGCTCTATCCGTTCCCAGCCAAGGCGCTGCTCGACGAACTCAACCGGTTCAAGAACGCCGAGATCGTCTGGTGCCAGGAAGAGCCCAAGAACATGGGTGCCTGGGCCTTTGTCCAGCCGTACATTGACTGGGTGATGGACCAGATGGGGCGTCCGGGCGACCGGCCGCACTATGTCGGCCGCGCTGCTTCGGCGGCAACGGCGACCGGGCTGATGCGCACGCATCTGCAGCAACTGCAGGCCTTCCTCGAAGAAGCGTTCGCCAAGTAGAATTCGCCAACTCGCCAACCACGCAACCATTAATGGTCGCGGGATCGAACCAGAAAAGTCTCCGACTTTTCCTGATCCCGCTCCGAGCGGCAAAAGAAACTGAAGGACCAAACTGATGGCGACTGAGATCCGGGTGCCCACGCTGGGCGAGAGCGTCACCGAGGCGACGATCGGCCAGTGGTTCAAGAAGGTTGGCGACGTGGTCGCCGCCGATGAGCCGGTGGTGGAGCTCGAGACCGACAAGGTGACGATCGAGGTGCCGGCCCCGTCGGCGGGCGTGCTCGAATCGATCACCGCCAACCCGGGCGATACGGTCAATGTCGGGGCGCTGATCGGTGCCATCGGCGCGGCCGGTTCAGTTGCCGCTGCGGCGCCTGCCGCTGCTGTCGCACCCAAGCCTGCCGAAGTGCCGCAGCCGGCAGCAGTTGCTGCTGAGCCGGCGCCGAAGCCGGCCAATGGCAATGGCTCGACGAGCTCAATGGCTCCGGCACCGAGCGCGCAGAAGCTAATGGCCGAGAACGGCGTGTCGGAAACCGATGTCAGCGGTTCGGGCAAGCGCGGCCAGATTTTGAAGGAAGACGTGCTGGCAGCAATCGCCAAGCCGGCCGTTGTCGGTGCCGCGGCCAGCGTCGCAATGCCGACGGCGGTCAGCGGTTCGGCGGCAGCGCCGATCCCGGCGGCCAAGCCGGCTGCCGCACCAGTGGCGGCTCCGACATCTGCACCCGTGGCAAAGGCCGCCGAGCCGGCTCCGGTTGCGCCGCCCCAGGCGCGTGCTCCGGTCAACGCGA
>JBKJMF010000520.1:0-7998 GCA_046596525.1 Devosia sp.
ACCACGGGGGCGGCAGGCGCGCGCCTGATGCGCTCGCGGAAGAACAGTTCGATGTCGCCGATGATCTCGACGCCGGCGGCCTTGGCCTTCTCGACCGTCCAATGCGGCTGCGGATGGGTCAGCGGCACGCCCGGCGCCAGCACGAGCGCCGCGAAGCCAGGCCAGTCCGCCGTGCTCAGATCGTCGACGGCGATGCCTTCGGCGGCCGCCTTGTCGCGGCTCGCCTGGTTGTCGTCCCAGGCGGCGACATCGGCCCCGCCGGCCTCGAGCGCGCGCGCGGTCGCCAGCCCCGAACCACCGAGCCCGAACAGCGCGACGCGCTTGCCCTTGAAGCAGGTGACCGGAATCATGCGGGCATGACGCGGAAAGGTGGGAACCGGTTTTCGGGCGCCGTCATGCCCTTGCTCCTCAACGCAATTTCAGCGTCGAGAGGCCGACCAGCGCCAGCACCACCGAAATGATCCAGAACCGGATCACCACCTGCGGCTCGGTCCAGCCCAGTTTTTCGAAATGGTGGTGGATCGGCGCCATCAGGAAGACGCGCTTGCCGGTGCGCTTGAACACGCCGACCTGGATGATCACCGAGAGCGCCTCGACGACGAAGAGCCCGCCGACGATAGCGAGCACGATCTCATGCTTGGTCGCGACCGCGATGGTGCCCAGCAGCCCGCCCAGACCCAGCGAGCCGGTATCGCCCATGAAGATCTGGGCCGGCGGAGCGTTGAACCAGAGGAAGCCGAGGCCGGCGCCGATCAGGGCACCGCACACCACCGAAAGCTCGGCGGTTCCGGGTACGGGATTGAGGAACAGGTATTCCGAGAACGTCGCCGAACCGACAAGGTAGGCGATGAGCCCGAAGCAGGCGGCAGCCACCATCACCGGGACGATAGCGAGGCCATCGAGGCCATCGGTGAGGTTCACGGAGTTGCCGGCGGCGACGACGACGAAGGCGCCGAACAGGACGAAGAACCAGCCGAGATTGATCGCAAGGCCTTTGACGAACGGGAAGAACAGCGAGGTCGAGGTCGCCGGATCACCGAGGATCGAGATGAAATAGCAGGCGACGGCGCCGATGATGGCTTCGAGGATCAAGCGCTGACGGCCAGAGAAGCCGTTATGCGACATGCGCTTGACCTTGAGGTAATCGTCGTAGAGCCCGATGGCGCCGAACGAAACGGTGACGCCGAGCACCACCCAGACATAGCCGTTGGCGAGGTTCGACCAGAGCAGGATCGAGATCACCGCCGCTGACAGGATCATCAGGCCGCCCATGGTGGGCGTGCCCTTCTTGGTCAGCAGGTGCCCGGCGGGGCCGTCTTCGCGGATCGGCTGGCCCCGGCCCTGGCGGATGCGCAGCGCGGCGATCATGCCGGGGCCGAACAGGAACACGAAGAACAGCGCGGTCATCACCGCGCCGGCTGTCCTGAAGGTGATGTAGCGGAACACATTGAAGGCGGCGAGGCTATCGCCCAACTGCCCGAGGAAGTACAGCATCCTGTCGGTGTCCCACCCGTCGCCTAGGCGTTCTGGAAGCGCTCGCGGATCCTTTGCACCAACGGTGCAAGCCGGACGCCTTTCGATCCTTTGACCATAACTGCGTCGCCATAGGCAAGCGCCGAGAGAACGGTATCGGTGATCTCCTCGGCGGTTGGCATATGCGTCACACTGGGCAGATCGCGATCGCTTTCGGCCCGGTGGCGAAGTTCGTCGGCCAGTGCACGCATGGCGACACCGACGAGAAATATCTGCTTGGCCCCGGTCTTTAGCACGGCGTTGGCGAGGCCGGCATGGAGTTGCGGGCCTTGAGGGCCCATCTCCAGCATGTCGCCGAGGACGAGGACTTTGCGGCCGTCGGGAGCGCGAACTCCGGTGTAGAGGTCCATGGCCGCTGCCATCGAGGCCACGTTGGCGTTGTAGCTCTCATCGACCAGCAGCAGTGGCTTGGCGGCGGGACCGAGTCGGAGCGTCAGCCCCCTGCCCTCAGGCGCGCCGAACTTGGCGAGCGCGGCGATGGCGGTGCGGGTGCCTTCACCGGAAAGCTGCGCCACAGCGAGCGCCGCCACGGCGTTGGCGACCATGTGCCGGCCGGGCACCTGGAGGTGCAGGTTGTAGCGCTCACCGTTGTGCGTGACTTCGGCTAGCGTCGTGCTGGCGCTGCTGTCGATCCGGCCGATATGCCAGTCGGCGCTGTCATCGAAGCCGTAGGTCACGATCTTGGCGACTTCAGCAGCCCGTGCGTGGGCGAACAGGATATGCAGGTGTTCGTGATCGGCGTTGAGCACCGCGGTGCCGCCCGGCTCGAGCCCGAGGAAAATCTCGGCCTTCGCGACTGCGATATCGGCGACCGAGTTGAAGAACTCGAGATGCGCCGCGGCGACGGTGGTGATCACCGCAATGTGCGGGCGAACCAGCTTTACCAGCGGGGTGATTTCGCCGGGGTGGTTCATGCCGATCTCGAACACGCCGAACTGCGCCTCGCGCGGCATGCGGGCGAGCATCAGCGGCACCCCCCAGTGATTGTTGAAGCTCTTGATCGAGTAATGCGTCTCGCCGGCCGCAGCGAGCGCGGTGCGGATGGCTTCCTTGGTGGTGGTCTTGCCGGCGCTGCCGGTGACCGCGATGATCTGGCCGCGATTGCGCACCCGGGCGGCGATGCCGAGTTGCTCGAGCGCCTTCAGCGTATCGAGCACGACGATCAGGTTCTTGCCGCCGTGGGCAGCGTGATAGGCCTCGGAGACCAGCGCCGCGGTGGCGCCGGCTTCCAGCGCCTTTGCGACGAAGTCGTGCCCGTCATGGACATCGCCGCGGATGGCGACGAACAGCGCCTCGGGAGCGATCTCGCGGGAATCGATCGAGATCGAGGAGATCGGGCCGTCCGACAGGCCCTCGGGCCGGCCGCCGGTGGCTTTGACGACCTCGGCGACAGTCCAGAGCGGTCGCATCGGCGCTACAGTCCTTTCAGCGTCTCCAGCACCACTTCGTGGTCGGAGAAATGGTGCTTGGTGGTGCCGATGATCTGATAGTCCTCGTGGCCCTTCCCCGCAATCAGCAGCACGTCGCCCGGCTGCAACCGGCCGATCGCGGTCTCGATGGCCTTGCGGCGGTCGCCGACCTCGAGCGCCCTGGGTGCGGCAGCAAGGATTTCGGAGCGGACGGTGGCGGCGTCTTCGGTGCGCGGGTTGTCGTCGGTGACGATCACGTCGTCGGCGAGCCTGTCAGCCACCTCACCCATGATCGGACGCTTGCCTTTGTCACGGTCGCCACCGGCGCCGAATACGAGGCGGAGTTTGCCGGTCGCATAAGGCCGCAGTGAGTCGAGCGCCGTCTCCAGCGCCACAGGCTTGTGCGAGTAATCGACGAAGATGGCGGCGCCGTTGTGCTCGGCAACGAGCTCCAGGCGGCCCTTGGCGCCCTTGAGGTGCTCCAGCGCCTTCACCGCGCGATCGGCCGACGCGCCAGTGGCGACGGCGAGTGCCAGTGCGACGGCGGCGTTGTTGACCTGGAAGGCGCCGGTCAGCGGCAGGTAGAAGCTCACCGGCTCGCCGACCATGCGGCCGGTGACGCGTTGGCCGTAGCCCTCGTTCGTGATCTCGGTCAGTTCGAGGAACGCCCCTTCCTTACCGACCGTCATCAGCGTAGCGCCGCGATCGAGGGCGGCGAACAGGAACGGCGTGTGCTCGGGGTCGTCGACATTGACCACCGCCGCGCCGCCTTCGGCGATGAGGTCGGTGAACAGCCGCAGCTTCGCGTCGCGGTAGGTGTCCATGTCGCGGTGATAATCGAGATGGTCGCGGCTGAGATTGGTGAAGGCCACCGCGTTGAAGCGGATGCCGTCGACGCGGCGCTGGTCGAGCCCCTGGCTGGAGGCCTCCATGGCCACGTGGCCGATGCCCTCGGCGCGCAGTTCGCCGAGATCGCGATGCAGCGACAGCGGGTCCGAGGTGGTGAGTTCGCGTGGCCGGATGCCGGCCTTGGTCTCGACGCCGACGGTACCGAGGCTGGCCGCCTCGATGTCGCAGGCGGTCCATATCTGCCGTACGAAGGAAACGATCGAAGACTTGCCGTTGGTGCCGGTTACGGCGACCGAAACTTCTGGCTGCGGCGCGAACTGCCGTGCGGCCGCTTGCGCGTAGGCGGCCCGCACATCGCCGACCAGCACCACGGGGATGCCCGGATCGGCATCGGGCTGGCGATCGCTGACCATCACGCTGGCACCGCGGCCGACGGCCTGCGCCGCAAAGCCATCGCCATGTACGCGGGTGCCCGGTAGCGCGAAGAACGCCTCGCCCGCCACGATCGCCCGGCTGTCGGCATTGATGCCTTTGACCTCGAGGGTCGGGACCGACGGAGCGCCGGCCCCCTTCAGCAGATCTGCGAGCGCGAAGGGCACGTCGACGCCTTCTTCTTCAATGACTTCAGCGAAGTTCGACTGGGACAAGGTTCGTATCCAACATTTCGCTGAAGTCTGGGCTGATTCCAAGCATCGGTGCAGCCCGCTGTATAATGCGGCCGGTGACTTCGCCAGCGTTCCAGCCGGCAGTGACGCCAGTCTGTGCGTTTTCCGCGTGTGGCTCGTCGACGACGATCACCATCGCGTAGCGCGGATTGTCGAGCGGAAAGGCCGAGGCGAAGACGTTGAAGTTGGCATTGGAGGTGTAGCGGCCGTTGACCACCTTCTCGGCAGTGCCGGTCTTGCCGCCGACCCGATAGCCGTTGGCTATCTTGTTCATGCGCGAGCCCGAACCGCCGGCGCCGATGGCGTTGAGGCGAAGCAGGTAGCGCATCTCGGCGCTGGTGCTGGGCGAGATAACCCGCTCATAGAGCGGCCGAGCCTCGGCCTCGCTGCGCTTGTAGATCGTCGGCGGCACCATATTGCCGTCGTTGACGAAGGCGGCGACGGCGCGGGCCATGTGCAGCGGCGATACCGACAGGCCATGGCCGAAGCTCGACGTCGCCGCGACGATCTCGGAGAACTTGTCGGGCACCCGGGGCTTCCGCATTTCCGGCAGCTCGAAGGGGACCGGCTTGTCCATGCCGATCCTGCTCAGGAAGGCGCGGAAGTCGTCCTTGCCCAGCTGCTGCATGACCTTGATGGTGCCGATGTTAGACGAGTATTTGTACACTTCCGGCAGCGTGAGCACGCGGTGCTTGCCGTGGAAATCGTCGATGGTGAATCGGCCGAAACGTACGCCGAAGCGGGCATCGAACTGGTCGGTGATGCGCACTTTGCCGCTGTCGAGGGCACCGGCGAGCGTGATCGTCTTGAAGGTCGAGCCAAGCTCGTAGATGCCCGAGGTGATGCGGTTGAAACGGTCGTTCTTGACGCCGTTATAGTCCTGGAACAGCGTCGACGGATTGTTCGGGTCGAAATCCGGCAGCGACGCCAGCGCGACGACCTCGCCGGTCCTGACGTCCAACATCACGCCGGCCGCAGCGACGGCCCTGTAGCGCACCAGCGCATCCTGCAGCTGCTCGTACATCACATGCTGCACGCGCAGGTCGATCGACAGGTTGACCGGCGTCAGCTCGTTGCCTCGGGCAAGCCCGATGGATTGCAGCATCGCCAGGCTGTCGTCATCCATGTGCTTTTCGATGCCCATGGTGCCCTGGTTGTCGATGTTGACCGACCCCAGGATATGCGAGGCTTCCTGCCCCGAGGGGTAGAAGCGCTTGCTCTCGGTGACGAACTCGATGCCCGGGATGCCGAGCTGGAATATCTTCTCTTCGATGGCGGGAGTGAGTTCCCGCTTCACCCACACGAAGCCCTTGTCGCCGGTGAGGCGCCTGCGCAGCCAGTCCTCGTTGAGGTCGGGCAGCACGGTGCGTAGCTTCTGCACCGCCTCTTCGACGTCGATGATGCGGCGCGGCTCGGCGAACAGCGACGGCACGCGGATATCGACCGCCATCTCGAGCCCATTGCGATCGAGGATCGCCGGCCGGCTCGCTGTGATGACGTCGCGCTCGATGCCTTCGATGGTGGAATCGGTGACGGTGGCGCCGAGTTGGATCAGCCGGCCGCCCACAGTGGCGAACACCAGCACCAGCGCCACGATGACCCAGCGGATACGGGCCTTCGTGAGATTGCCACGGGCCTTGCGCCCGCCGTCGAGCGAGATGGTCTCGGCGCCTTCGGTGATGATCGCCATCTAGTTGGCCTCGATCAGCTGTTCGATCGGGTCGATGCCCGCATCAAGGGAGGAAAGCAGCGCATCGAGCGCGTCGGTGTCGGGTGCGGCCGGACGCATTGGCAGATTGTCCATTCGGCCGAACTGCTCCTGCCCGGTAGGAATAAGCGCCAGCGCTTCCTGATGGCGGGCGACGATCGGCGCCACGTGCGCGGGTTGGTTCAGGTAGGACCAGTCGGCCTTGAGCAGACTGAGATCACCTTCCTGCCGGTCGATCTTGCGCTCCAGCGCGGCCTTGGCGGCGGCAATGTCCTCGACCGAGTATTTCAGCCCATAGACGCCGACCAGCCCGACGAGGCTGGAGAAGACCATGACGGCGTTGAGCATCTTGATCATGCGGCACCTCGCGACATCGGCACGCCGAGCCCGGCATAGCTCTTGGTCCGCGCCGGAGCTTCGGTGCGGATGCCCGAGCGAAGCGTCGCCGAGCGAGAGCGCGGGTTGCGCGCGACTTCGGACGATGATGCCTTGCGCCCCTTGCCGGCACGGGTCCAGCTCTGTGGATCCTGCATCACCTGCGGCAGGTGGCGGGACTGCGTCGGCGCGCCCTTCTCCGGATCGAAGAAGCGTTTGACGATGCGGTCTTCGAGTGAATGGAAGGTGACGACGGCAAGCCGCCCGCCTTCGGTCAGCAGCCGCTCGCTGGCGAACAGACCCTCGACCAGTTGGTCGAACTCGCCGTTCACCGCGATGCGGAGCGCCTGGAAGCTGCGGGTCGCCGGATGCGCATCGCCAGGTTTGCGGCCAATGGTCTTTTCGATCAGCCGCGCCAGTTGCGTGGTGGTCGATATCGGCGCCGTGGCGCGCGCCGCGACGACCGCACTGGCGATGCGGCGGGATTTGCGCTCTTCGCCGAAGGCAAACAGCAGGTTGGCGAGCTCGGCCTCTTCGAGCGTGTTCACTAGGTCAGCAGCGGATTCGCCCTCGGAGGACATCCGCATATCGAGCGGACCTTCCTGCATGAACGAGAAGCCACGCTCGGCCTGATCGAGCTGCATCGACGAGACGCCGATATCGAGCACGACGCCGTCGACCGGACCGCCGAACAGTTCATCCAGATTGGAAAAGGTGCCGGCCACGAACTTGAAACGACTCGGGAATTCCGCGCCGAGCTTCTCGGCATGCGGGAGTACGGATGGGTCGCGATCGAGGGCGACGACGGAGGCGCCGGCTTCGAGCAGGGCACGGGAATAGCCCCCTGCTCCGAACGTGCCGTCGAGGATGCGAGCACCCTCGAGCGGCTGCAGCGCTTCGAGCACCTCGGCCAGCAGCACCGGCACATGCGGCGCCTGCTGCTCGCTGCCCTTCGGCTTGCTCATCTTCCGCCCGAACTCCACTCCGGCAAGGCCGGCACGCACAATAGACCCGATGGGGTATCGGCGCACTTTGCCGAGTTCGGATTAAGATTCTGTTGAGCTTATCCGCCGCGGCGCCTCGCTGTGGATATCGATGACCACGCTGCCGACCTTGTGGCCGGTTTCGACATAGGCGTGCGCGGCTGCGATCTGCTCCAGCGGGTAGCGGCGATCGATCACCGTCCGCAGCTTTCCGGCCGCGTAGTACGCGCTCAGCAGCGCCAAATCCTTTGTCTTCTCGGCTGCGGGGCGGAGACCTGTGGCCGCGAAGCGCCCGCGTTTCCCGTGCTTTCGCAGCATTGCGAGCAGCAGGCTCGGTGTCGGCACCGTACCCACCATGTAGATGCCCCCAGGCTTCAGCGTGCCCTGGCAACGCGAGAACGAGCTTTTGCCGACGGCATCGAAGATCACGTCGTAAGTGTCCTCGCTCCCCGTGAAGTCCTCGACGCCATAGTCGA
>JBKJMF010000577.1:0-2729 GCA_046596525.1 Devosia sp.
GGTCAGCGCCAGCACGCGCTCGGCGGTCACGGTGCCGTCGTTGAGATCGTGATGCGCATAGCCGTTGACCTGCAGGTCGACGAGCCCGGCGGATAGATAGAGCGGCCCGTCGTAGTCCGCCGCCTCGATGGTGCTGATGCGGCCGCCGTCGATGCCAACCGCGAGCCCCAAGCCTGTCTCCGGATCGCGCCCGACCAGGCGTTCGCTCATAGCCTGCGGACCCGATCGCTGAACCGCGAAATGAACCTGGCGTTGGCCTCGTCTCCATCAGGCGCATTACCGCTGCGCCAGACCGGCGGCTCGATACCGCGCGCCACGAGCTTCGCCACCGTGTGGATGACGAGGCTGTTGAGTGCGAATGCATTGGCGAAGGTGGAAACCGCGCCGATCCGCTCGCTCATCCCCGGCACGCTGACCAGCGCATCGCCGATCGGTACCTTGCAGTCGATGGCGACATCGACCAGGTCGTGCAGGTTCTGCTTGGTCGGATGCCGCGCCGGATGTTCTGGTTTGCTGTTGCTGGCATGCTCGTGCGAGTTGACGCCGATCAGGAAAACCCCGCGCCGCTTCGCCTCCAGCGCCGCATCGATCAGCGCGGCATTGATGCCATAGGCGTTGACCAGGATCAGCACGTCGGTGTCGCCAAGCCGCTGGTCGGCGATGACGATCTTGCCGTAGCCCGGCGTCCGCTCGATCGCCATCGAGCGCAGCGCGCCGCTGGAGAGGAGCGTCCCCTCATCGAGGATGGCGCTGACATGCATCAGCCCCCCGGCCCGAAAGAAGATCTCCTGCGAGGCGAGGTTGGAGTGCCCGCCCGGCCCGTACACATGCACCAGCCGGTCGGCCGCGATCTGGTCGGCGAGGCGCGACGCCGCCCGGTCGATGGCGTCGCGCTCCTCGTTCAGGATGCGCCGCATCAGCGCGGTGACGTCGTCATAGTAGCCGAGACAGAGCGCGTCGGCGTCGATGGCTTCAGGCATGTGGATCGGACTCCGCGTCGAGATAGAGCGTGCAGTCGGGATGCTCGCGAAGGATAGAGGCCGGGCACTCCGTGGTCACCGGCCCTTCGAGCGCCGCACGCACGGCATTGCGCTTGAGCTGCCCCGGCACCATGCAGAACAGCCGGTCGGCCCGCAGCAACCGCGGCACCGTCAGGGTGATGGCGCGCATCGGCACGTCGGCCAGCGTCGCAAAGCAATCGTCATCGACCTGCTGCTGCCGGCAGACCTCATCGAGCTCCACCACCTTCACGTCGAGCGGGTCGTTGAAATCGGCCACCGGCGGGTCGTTGAAGGCGATGTGCCCGTTCACCCCGATGCCGAGCTGCACGATGTCGATCGGCGCTGTAGCCAGCAGCTCAGCATACTCACGCGCCGTTGCTTCGGGATCATCGCCGGGCAGCACGCGGTAAACGGCCTCGAACGGCAACCGGTCGAAAATGTAGCGGCCGAGCCAGCTGCCGAAGCGCTCCGGCGCGTCGGGCGCGAGACCGATATACTCGTCCATATGGAATGCGGTGACACGGCTCCAATCGATATCAGGCTCGGCCACCAGCGCATCCACCACGTCGCTCTGGCTCGGCGCCGATGCGAACACCATGCGCACTCCGGCCTGCTTCGCCAGCCTCGCCCGCAGCTCCACGGCGATCTCTCCGGCGGCGAAGCGGCCCAGCTCCTGCCGGGTACCAAAACTCTTGATCCGGAGCTTGCCGACCTGCCGGTCACGCACGCCGGATTGCGGCACGGTACTCGCTTGCATGCAGAACCCACTCCCCGCGACGTCGCGCTCGAACCTTGACTTCACGGAACTATCTGGTGCAACCGGTTGCACGTCAATAGCCATAATCTAACCGCCCACATCCGCGCGACAGATATTGCCAAGCCCCGTCGCGATGTGGGAGCGATCTTCGCGCGTCTCGCGACGCAAAGGTGCAAGGGCAACAGCATGACCGCAGGCAATGGCCGCAAGGGCCTGCCCACCATGATGGACGTGGCGCGCAAGGCTGGCGTATCCAAGTCCACGGTGTCGCGCGCTTTCACCCAGCCCGATATGCTGGGCGCCGAAACCGTGGCGCGCATCCTCGAAATCGCCAACAGCGTCGGCTACGTCCCGAACCACACGGCGCGCGCCCTGAGCACCGGCAAGCACGGCAATGTCGCGCTGGTGGTACCCGATGTCGCCAACCCGTTCTTCCCACCGCTGATCCGCGCCGCACAGATGGAGGCCGACCGCTCGGATTTCTGCGTCTTCCTGGGCAATTCCGATGAGAGCTGGCGCCAGGAGGATAAGCTGGTGGATCGTTTCCTCAGCCAGGTCGAAGGCCTGGTGCTTTGCGCCTCCCGCCTCAGCGAGGAGCGCATCCGCGCCCACGCCAAAAAACGCCCGCTGGTGCTGGTCAATCGCGATGTGCCGGGCATTCCGCGCGTGCTGATCGACAGCGCCATCGGCGTACGCGAAGCCATCGCTCACCTCGCCGAGCTCGGCCACAAGCACATCGTCTATGTCAGCGGCCCCGCCACGTCCTGGTCCAACCAGCAGCGCCGCGCGGCGGTGCGCCAGGGCGCACGCCACCATCGCCTCGAAGTAAGCATCGTCGCCGCCCGCGTGCCGAGCTACGAAAGCGGCCGCGCCGTGGTGCCCGATATTCTCGCTACCGGCGCCACCGCCGCCATCGCCTTCGACGATCTCACCGCCCAGGGCATCATGACCGGCATGGCCGACCGGGGCGT
>JBKJMF010000546.1:0-3683 GCA_046596525.1 Devosia sp.
ACCCGATACCCGGCATGCGCGAGCCCGATCGCCGTGGCGCGCCCGATACCCGAGGTCGCGCCGGTCACCACCGCCACCTTGCCGTCTGTCATTTTGATGTTACCCGCCCTTGTTTGCGCTATATGGACGGCTACTTGCGGCATAGGCAAGGCAGCCGTTCGCCTCACATTATCCCACCCCACCCCGACGGCCCTCGATGATCAAATCTCGTCAACCCTCGCCGAAAGGTGGGCAGAATCAGGTGATCTCCGATTTGCTGGAGCGAGGGTTGGCGCTGCACCAGTCCGGCCGTACCGGCGAAGCTGCAAAACTCTACGAACAGGTTCTGGCCCGCGCCCCAGAACAGCCGGCCGCCAATCACCTTTTCGGGCTGGTCCATTTGCAGCAGGGGCGTGCAGCGGAAGCGGCGGACTACATCGCGCGCGCCGTAAAAGCTAAGCCGCAGGATGAACAGTACCTGGCCAACTTCGGCGTAGCATTGGACGCAGCGGGCCGCAGCGGGGAGGCGGTTGATGCCTTGGAGCGCGCCACCACGATCAACGTCGAGTTCGCGGATGCGTTTTCGAATCTCGGTATGGCATTGCGCAGCCTCGGTCGCCTGGAGGATGCCATTACCGCCTACCGTCGTGCGGTGCGGCTGAGACCCAAGGAGGCCGGGTTCCATTTCAACATGGCCAATACCCTGCGCGACGCGGGCTACCTGTTCGAGGCGGAGTCATCCTATCGCCGCGCCGTCGAGCAGCGCCCTAGATATGCCGCGGCCCAGAACGGGCTCGCCGCTGCATTGGATCAGCAGGGCCGCATCGCCGAGGCGCTTGTGGTTGTCGATAACGCTTTGCATGACAACCCCTTGAGCGCTGAGTTGAACATGCGACGTGCCCGGTTGCTGTATCGTCAGAACCGTCTCGAGGAGGCGATCGCCGGGTACAATCGTGCGGTAGAGCTGAGCCCAGGATTGGGCGAAGCGCACGTGCATCGTTCGTATGCGGTTCGCCACGAGCTTCGGGACGCGGACGTGGAGGCAATGGACAGCCTCTTTCGTAGCGACACTGCGCCCGTCGAGGACCGGGTCTTTGCCGGTTTTGGTCTCGGGAAGGCGCTCACCGATCTGGGTGAACACCACCAAGCCATAACCACCTTTACCCGGGCAAACCTGATGCACCGCCAGCGCCACGCGTTCTCCCTTGATTGGATGGTCGCCGATTTGACGGCGGACATTGGTCGCTTCGATGACGGAAGTGGACCGCGCAGTGACGGCGGGTTTCGCGAAGCAACTCCGATCTTCATTGTCGGCTTGCCGCGCGCAGGCAAGACCACGGTCGAAGCGATTCTGTCGCGCCATCCGGATACCGCGGGCGCGGGAGAACTGCCGACCATGGGGCGGCTGGTGCGCGAACTGGTGCAGCAGCAGCCAAACGCAGGCTTTGCTGACATCGCCCCCGACCGACTCACCGAACTGGGCCGTGCCTATATGCGGGAGGCGCAGAGCCTTGTGCCTTCAGGCAAGGTCCTCATCGACACGATGCCGTCAAACTACCGCCACATCGGTTTTATCCGGCTTGCACTGCCGAATGCCCGGATCGTTAGGTGCATGCGGGAGCCGGCCGATCACTGCGTCGCGATGTTCGAGAAGCACCTGAGCGCGCGCGGATACGAATACTCCAACAACATGGACGACTTGCAGGCATACCACGCCGCCTACAGCAGCTTGATGGTTGACTGGCATTCGCGCTTTCCCGGTGACATCCATGACATCGACTTGGCCGTTCTGGCGTCCGATCGTCTCGCCGCAATACGTCAACTCCTGGAGTTTTGCCGTCTGCCATGGAGCGACGCCTGCCTGGCCGACGTTCGCTCGGAGCCGGAACTTCACGACTGGTCACATGATCGCATCGCGACAAATCGTGCCGATCACCTGGCTGCATGGCGCGAGCTTCGGCCGCAGCTCTGGGACTGAAGCCACATGTCGGACGTTGTCATCCGGGCAGGCACATGGCCCAGCGCCAAGGGTAAGGCCCGGTTCACAAGAGTTAAGGCTTGGTTTCCAAACCTGTGCTGAATCTGCAACAGCCAGTGTGCAACCACCTTGCCGCTGCCCCAATTCAGCCATTCTGCGATTGCGCCTCCCCAACTCCTGCGTAGAGTGAGTACTGCGAATCCATGCATGGGATCGTTTGTCGGTCGCAAACGCGACGGCAACACACACAAGAGTGTGGTCGCGTTTCGACAAGCCGCCGGGCAACTGGCAAAACGAATGACTGACTTTGGAGGTCAATAATGAAAATCAGGAGCCTTCTTCTGGGTTCTGTGGCGGCAGCGGGTCTCTCGACCGGCGGTGCCTATGCGGCCGATCTCGGCGTTCTGACGTCGCTTGACGTTTGCGACGCTCTGGGCCTGTCGGGTCTGACGATCTCGTCCGACACCAACTGCCTGCAGATCACCGGCGAAGTGAAGTACAAGTTCGTCTGGGGCGACTACAACAACGATGACCTCGACGTCGAGACCGCCGCTGGCGATGTTACGTTCATCGGCGGCGACGGCTATCAGGACTGGGATTCGCGCTTTGATGCGTGGATCAAGTTCGTTGCCACTGCGGACTCTGATTTCGGTCCGGCCAAGGCCGTCCTGAAGCTGAAGCAGGTCAGCCAGTCGAAGGTCACCAACGAGAACAACCCGCTCTATCCGGACTATGATTGGAATGACGGTTCATCGACCGACGGCGTCGTGCTCGATGAAGCCTATGTCTCGATCGGCGATTCGACTGTGATCATGGCGGGCAAGAAGGGCTCGATCATGAACAAGGGCGACGACGTGCCCCTGACGTGGCTTGACCTGTTCAACTCCGAAAAGGTCGACCGCGGCGTGAGCTGGGGTCCGTTCGCGTCCAACCAGGGTATCGGTGATGGTGGCCACGTCATCCAGGTCACGTCCGATCTCGGCAATGGCTTCACCGTCAGCGCCGGCCTCGAGAAGCTCGATGGCGACAACACTCTGGGCTCCGCCGGTACCGCCGTTGGCGTGATCGCCTATGCCGGTGAAGGCATCTCGGCTCACATCACCGCCGCTGCTGCTGGCGTGCTCGATGGCGACGTCGAGGCTTGGGGCGTGCATGCTGGCTTCGCCGGCACGTTCGATAACTTCAAGGTTGTGCTTGCTGGTGCCTATGGCAACAACGACGACCTCGGCTACGAGTACTGGAACGTTCTGGCGTCGGCTTCGGCTACCTTCGACATGTTCACCATCGCTGGTGCTGTCGAAGCAATCGATGAAAACGGCGTGACCGATTACGGTGCGGGTGCCTCCATCACCGTCGGCGTCAGCGAGGGCGTTTCCGTCAACGTCGGCGGTCGCTGGTACCAGGAGAACATCAACGGCGGCGGCGACGACTCCTACCAGGTTGCGGCTGGCGTTTCGGCTGCTGTCACCGAGTCGATCACCCTTACCGGCGAAGTCGGTTACGTCAACGACAACTGGGACGAACTCTTCTACGGTTCGGCCAAGCTGGCTTGGGCTCCGGGCGGTGGTTACACCTCCTCGATCAAGGGCACCGTCACTTCGGGTACCGACGACACGGATATCGGTTACAAGATCGAGTCCGAGTTCAAGAAGACCTTCGAGTAAGCCTTACGGCCCAATCGAATTGGAAAGGCCCGGCGTCAGCCGGGCCTTTCTGCTTTCAGGGG
>JBKJMF010000194.1:0-4326 GCA_046596525.1 Devosia sp.
TTGGCCTGCCGGCCCGCCGCAGTGTCAGCCGGGAACATGCCGCCGCGGCAGAGGCCGGTGACGCGCAGGTTGTTGGCTTTGACGATGCTGGCCGCTTCGGCGAGGCCCACGGACGCGACCTGGTCGCGCCAGGGCGAGATGGCGGTGATGCCGTGGCGGAGGCAATCGTCGATCATCTGCGGGAAGGTCGAGCCGTTGCGCAGGGTGGCGAGGTTCATCGAAAGCTGGCGATCAGCCATCGATCAGGCGATCCCATGCACAGCCAGCACCCGCTTCATCCGCTCCACCGCCAGCGCCGGGTCGGACAGCACGCGGGCCTTGTCCGCCAGCCGGAACAACTTGGCCAGGTGCTGCAGCGAGCGGGTGGATTGCTGGCCACCGATCATGGCGAAGTGGTCCTGCAAGCCATTGAGATAGGCGAGGAAGACCACGCCGGTCTTGTAGAAGCGGGTGGGCGCCGCGAAGATGTGGCGGCTGAGCGGCACGGTGGGCTCGAGCAGCTCGAAGAACTCGTTGTCGCTGCCGCGGCCGAGGGCGGCGAGCGCTGCGGAGGCGGCCGGGGCGATGGCGTCGAAGATGCCGAGCAGTGCGTCGGAATGACCCTCGGCGTCGCCAGCGATCAGCTCGGCATAGTTGAAATCGTCGCCGGTATACATGCGGACGCTCCGCGGCAGACGGCGGCGCATGGCGATCTCTTTTTCCTTAGAAAGCAAGGAGATCTTGATGCCGTCGACCTTGTCGGCATGGGCGGCGATGACGTCTAGGCAGACGTCCATTGCGGCGTTGTGGTCGGTGTGACCCCAGTAGCCGACGAGGGCTGGATCGAACATTTCGCCGAGCCAGTGGAGGATCACCGGCTGCTTTAACTGGCTGAGAATGCGGCCATAGACGCGGGCGTAATCGTCGGGCGACTTGGCGGCGACGGCGAGGGCGCGCGAGGCCATCAGGATGATGCGGCCACCCTGCCCTTCGACGAACCCAACCTGCTCCTCATAGGCACGGATAATGTCGTCGATGCTGACGTTAGGGCCGGGCATCAGGTGATCGGTGCCGGCGCCATAGGCGATCAGCGCGTCCGGGCGGGTTCGGGCTTCCGCCTGCGCCCGGCGGATCAGCTCCTGCGCCTCGGCCCAGCCCAGCCCCATGCCGCGCTGAGCGGTGTCCATGGCTTCGGCGACTCCGAGGCCTAAGTCCCAGAGGCGATGGCGGAATTTGAGCGTGGTGTCCCAGTCAATGGCGGGCGTGAGCCACGGGTCGTTGGACGCCAGCGGATCGGCGACGACATGCGCCGCGGCGTAGGCGATGCGCGGGAAGTCGCTGGCGGCGTGCTTCTCGAACGGGATCGGCGTGCCGGTGAGGCGATACGAGCTGATCGAACAATCAGGGTTTGGAAGAAGAAGCTCAACCACAGGCAGACTCCCCCCTCTCGCCCTCCCCCACAAGGGGGGAGGTGAAGAAGAGCTGGTGCTTGGGCGCGATCTTGCCCAAAGCTGGATGCGGCACCTCCCCCCTTGTGGGGGAGGATGGGAGGGGGGAGTCTGTCTCAGTCAGCATCTCAAATCCCCAGCGCCGGGACGTCCAGCCAGCGGCGTTCCTTCCAGCTCTGCAGGCCCAGCATAGCCAGTTGTACGCCCTTGGCGCCGGCTTCCAGCCCGTACGGCCACGGCGCGTCCTCGGCGACGTGCTTGAGGAACATCTCCCACTGCACCTTGAAGCCGTTCTGCGCCGGCCAGTTGTCGGGGACTTCCTCCCAGTTCTGGAAGAAATCGATGGTCTGCGGCTGGTCGGGGTTCCACACTGGCTTCGGGGTGTTGATCCGGTGCTGGCTGAAGCACTTGTGGAGGCCGGCGACGGCCGAGCCGTGGGTGCCATCTACTTGAAAAGTCACGAGATCGTCGCGGCGGACGCGGACGTCCCAGCTGGAATTGATGTGGGCGACGACGCCGCCTGCGAGCTGGAACGTGGCATAGGCCGCGTCGTCCGCATCGGCGGTGTAGGTGTTGCCGTTCTCGTCGACGCGGGACGGAATATGCGTGGCGCCGAGGCAGCTTACCGCCTGAACCTCGCCGAACAGGTTGTCGAGCACATAGCGCCAGTGGCACAGCATATCGAGGATGATGCCGCCGCCATCGGCCTTGCGATAGTTCCAGCTCGGGCGCTGGGCCGGCTGGCCCCAGTCGCCCTCGAACACCCAGTAGCCGAACTCGCCGCGGACCGACAGGATGCGGCCGAAGAAGCCGGCATCCTTGAGCATCTTGAGCTTGAGCAGACCCGGCAGGAACAGCTTGTCTTGCACCACGCCATGTTTGACCCCGGACGATTTTGCCTTCTTGGCCAAGGCGATAGCGCTGTCGAGGTCGTCCGAGACCGGCTTCTCGCAATAGACGTGCTTGCCGGCATCGATCGCGCGGCTGAGCAGCTCGGCGCGCATCTGGGTGGTGCCGGCGTCGAAGAACACTTCGTCCTCGGTATCGGAGAGCACTTCGTCGAGGTTGGTGGACCAGCGCTTGATCTGGTGCTTTTCGGCAAGCCGTTGAATTTTCTCGCGATCCCGGCCAACGATGATCGGATCGACGATCAGCCGGTCGCCGTTCGAGAGGGCGATGCCACCCTGGTCGCGGATCGCCAGGACCGAACGCACCAGATGCTGGTTGTAGCCCATCCGGCCGGTCACGCCATGCATGATCAACCCAAGCCGCCGCTCGCCCATCCCGACCTCCCTTGTCTGACTTGTTTGTAACTGCTTGGTTACTTAGATACACGCGGCTAGGATGGAGCGTCAAGAGTGGGCGCCAGGGCTTGAACGAAAGCACGATTTTCGTTCGGTTGGCGCGCGGATCCTGAACCGGTCTGTTACACCGGACAGCATAGCCGCAACGGCGCGGGAGGGGATTGATGGCGAGCGATGTGGCGGCGGTGAAGGTTCGGCGGCGTGCCGTCACGACCGCGCCGGTGCGCCCGCGCGATGCCGAAAAGACCAAGGCCTCGATCCTCAAGGCGGCCCGCGACGAGTTCTGCGAAGAGGGTTTCAACGGCGCCCGCGTCGACGCTATCGCCGACCGGGCCAAGGCCAACAAGCGGCTGCTCTACCACTACTTCGGCAACAAGGAAGCGCTGTACTCGGCGGTGCTGCTGGATGCCTACCAGGAGATCCGGCGCGGCGAGCGCGAGCTACGGATCAGCCAGTATGATCCAGTAGAAGCTATTGACCGGGTTATCCGATTTACATTTCGGCACTTCCTGGCGAACCCCTGGTTTCCGCGCCTACTGTCTGTGGAAAACTTGCAAAATGCCAAGTTCGTCAAACAGATAAAGGACCTCGACGAGATCCGGTCGCCCATCGTCGGCGAGTTGCAGGAGATCGTGAGACGCGGCCACGCGGAGGGGACGTTCCGCACCGATGTGGACCCGATGCAGCTCTACATCTCGATCATCTCGCTATGCTATTTCTACGTCTCCAACATGCAGACGCTCTCGGTGGTTTTTGGCAAGGACCTCAGCCAGTTCGCGTTGATTCAGGATCGTGAAGCTCAGGCCGTGCAGATGGTGGTAGATTACCTCCGCACCCGCCGCTGAGCAGCCCGCTGTCGCACCGGGTTGCCCCGTTGGACTGCAAATCGATGCAAATGGCCAGCCACAGTGCAGCAATAGTCTGCCCCTAGATCATGAACTTCTGCCAGTCCCGGGCCGCTTGACAGGCCGCACGTCCCGGCCCATGGTTGTAACCAGTTAGTTATTTAGCGCCACCAAGAGCGCTGGAGAGTTCGGGACAGCGTCGCTGCCCGGAGACAAATGGGAGGAACACTGATGACCTTTGCACTCGACCGCCGTCGTTTTCTAATGGGCTCCACAGCCCTGCTCGGCGCTGCCGCACTATCGCCGGCTGCCGCGCTGGCGCAGGAGAACCGCCTGCGTCTGCTGTTCTGGGGCGGCCAGGCCCGCGCGGACCGCACCTACGCGGCGACCGACCTCTATTCCAAGGCCAATCCGGGCACCGCCTTCGATGGCGAGTTCATGGCCTTCTCCGACTACTGGACCAAGCTCGGCACGCAGGTTGCCGGCGGCAACGCCCCTGACATCCTGCAGATGGACTACCGCTACATCGTCGAATACGCGAACCGTAACGCCATCGCGCCGCTCGACGACTTCGTCGGCAAGGAACTCGACCTCGGGGACTTCGACGCCGATCAGCTCGAGGGCGGCAAGGTCAACGGCAAGCTCTATGGCATCAGCCTCGGGGCAAACTCGGTGGCGACCATGGTCAACACCGCCGCGCTCGAGGAAGCCGGCGTCGCGGTGCCCGGTCCTGAACTGTCCTATGCGGAC
>JBKJMF010000251.1:0-9260 GCA_046596525.1 Devosia sp.
CGCCTCGTACAGCAGCCTTGGATCGTTGTTGAAACGCGCCGGACCCTCCGCCTCGATATCGCGCACCAGGGTCGAGTAATCGGGGTCGGAGGCGAGCTTGCCGGTATCGTGCCAGACATCGTCCGCACCATATTCGCCGCGGTCGAGCCGGGCGAGGATCTCCTCGGGATCATTTCCAAGTTCGATCCCCAGATGATTGACCAGCGACACGCTACCGTCCTCGCCCACGCGGGCGAACAGCGCCAACTGGGTGAAGGCGGGGCCGCGCCGCAGCAGTGCGCCACCCGAATTGTTGCAGACGCCGCCGACCACCGAGGCGCCGATCGTGGTCGAGCCGATCACCGAATGCGGCTCGCGCCCCAATGGCCGGATCAGCTTTTCCAGCCGATGCAGCGTCGCCCCGGCGAGGCAGAGCACCTGCTCGCCGCCCTTCAGCAGGTCGATGCGGCCGATGCGCAGGGTGTTGATGACCACCACCTGGCGATCGTAGTCGTCGCCGAACGGCGTCGAGCCGCCGTTAAGGCCGGTATTGGCAGCATTGAGGATAACGATCCGGCCGGCTTCGACCGAGGCCTTGAACACCTGCCATTGCTCGACCAGCGTGCCGGGCCGCACCACGGCCAGCACCTTGCCTTCGCCATAGCGGTAGCCCTTGCGGAAGCGGCGGTTGCGCCGCTCGTCGGTGAGCACGTGGCTGTCGCCGACAAAACCGCGCAGCTGCGCCAGCAGCACATCGTCGGCAACAGGGGGAGAGTTCGCAAGCATCGATGGGTTCGTTCGGTTGGTGTGGCCGAGGAACCATTGGCATATGCGAGATGGCGGGCAGCGTCGACATCCACTTAGGGACCAGTCGAGCGGGCGGCGAAAAACGGGGAGGGCTCAGCCAGCCCTCCCCGCCCGCCTCACTGCGCGGTGGCCGCGCCGCAGGAGACGTCCGGGTTCATGTCGGCGGTGGCGCCGGTCGGATTGTGCCGCCAGGCCCACACATGCAGCTCGTAGAACGCCGGCAAGCCGTAGCGATTGGGGGCGTTGGTGAAGCTGAACAGGTGGCCGTCGAGATTGGCCGGACCCTTGGTGGTGATGTACTCGACCGCGATCAGCTGCAGCGAACCGTCGGCCTGCGGCTCGTACATCACCGCTTCGGGCTTGCCGATATCGATGGCGTCGTCCTTGAGCGCTGCCTCGGAGACGAAGTGGATGCCCATGGCGCCGCCTTCGATGCCCGACACGCAGGGGATCGGAGCGTAGCCTTCGGACTTCGCCGCCGCGACGTCCTGGAACCGCTCGTTGGCGGCGCGCACCTTGTCGGCCAGCGGATTGGGCAGATCGGCATGCGCCGCGGCTTCGTGTGCCATGGCCGAGCTGATCAACAGCCCGCCGCCATCGGCCTGATGCGCACTGGCGGCGCCGATGGTGAGCACCGAAGCGATGGCGACGGCTTTCAAGAGGATGGATGTGTTCATTTGAGTCTCTTCTGATGCGGGCAAACGACGGCGGCGGCTGACGAATTGTCGAGCCGGGCGGCAGCCTGCGCCTGGTGGGATGATGGCTCCTCGGAACCGGTCTTAGTGCCGGGGGGCGGAATGCGCGACCGGCTCCGAGGACACGCCGAACGACGCGGGTGCGAAGACACGGAGGCAACTCCGCACCTGGGCACCGATCAGCGATAGAAGCCGCATTCGACGTAGCGGCGGTGGAAATTCCTTCGAGTTCGAGCCTGTCTCAGCCGGCGACAGCGGACCATGCTCCGCGGAACCGGCAAGCATCTATCGGCTTGATTGCCCAGATTGGTGCCGCCGATTGCCCATGTTTCGGGGCTATGGATTATTTGCCCATAGGTGGTGTTAATCATACGACGTATGATGACTCTACCCTTCGGGTGAGTTCGCGACCGGAGGGTTCTGAGGAATGATCCTGCTCGAACGTGACGCGCAGTTGGCGACGCTGCGCCTGCATTTGGTCGAGGCAAATGCCGGGCGTGGCCGCGTGATAGCGGCGGTCGGCGAAGCCGGTGCCGGGAAGACCTCGCTGGTCAATGCTTTCGCGGTGGATGTCGGCACGGAGGTCCGCATCCTGCGCGGCGCTTGCGAGGATTTGACCGTGCCGGCGCCGCTCGGGCCGCTCTACGATCTGGCGCGCGACGCGCATTGGCCACTGGACCATCCCGGCGCAGAGGCCGAGCGGCTGCCACTGTTCTCCGAAGCGCTCGCAGTGTTCGCGGCACAACCGACCGTGCTCGTTATCGAGGACCTGCACTGGGCCGACGATGCAACCCTCGACCTGGTGCGCTATCTCGGCCGCCGCATCGACGCCGCGCCGATCCTGCTGCTGCTCACCGCCCGCAACGAGGCAACCGACGGGCAGCGCCGGCTGCGCCGGGCGCTCGGCGATATCGCCCCGGACAGCGTCACCCGGATCGATGTGCCGCTGCTGAGCGAAGGTGCCGTGACCACGCTGGCGCAGCATACCGGCCAGGACGCCGGGCCGATCTATCGCGCCACGGTCGGTAACGCCTTTTTCGTCACCGAACTGTTGCGGGCCGGCCGCGAGCTGCCGCCCAGCGTACGCGACGCCACTCTCACCCGCGCCGAACGGCTGGGGATAGGTGCCCGCAATGCGCTCGACGCCGTCTCGGTGTTCCCGCGCCGGGCCGAAGCCGCGCTCCTTGTCGACCTGCTCGGCTTCGGTGGCCGCGAATCGCTCGCCGAATGCGTCGAGAGCGGCATGTTGGACAGTTCCGGCGATGGCTTCGCCTTCCGCCACGAGATCGCCCGCCGCACCATCGAGGCGGCGCTGCCGATACATCGGCGGCAGAGCCTCAACGCCACGGTGCTCGACCTGCTGCGTCGCAGCGGCACCGCCCCCGTGGCGCGCCTCGCCCACCATGCCGCGGAGGCCCGCGATACCGGCGCGCTGCGTGAACTGGCCCCCAAGGCCGCCCACGAAGCCTCACACAGCGGCGCGCATCGCGAGGCGGCGGCACACTATGAGGCGATGGTCGGACTGATCGATGGCTTCAGCCTCAAGGAACAGGCCACGATCCACGGCCGCTACGCCTTCGAGTGCCACCTGATCGGCCGCATCCACGAAGCGGTCGCCGCCCAGCAGCGGGCCGGCGCAATCTATCACCAGCTCGGCAACCGGCTGCTCGAAGGCGACAGCCTGCGCTGGCTGTCGCGCCTGAACTATCTCGCCGGCAATCGCGATGTCGCCGAAACCCTCGCCACCGAGGCGATCGCGCTGCTCGAGACCGAAACGCCCGGCGCCGAGCTGGCGATGGCCTATTCCAACCTCGCCCACCTCGCCATGCTCGCCGACGATCTCGAAGCGACGTTGCACCAAGGCCGCTCGGCCATCGTGCTCGGCGAGGCGATGGGGCGGCCGGACATCATTTCGCATGCCCTCAACAACATGGGCGCCGCCCGCATGTGGCAGGACCCGGAGGCCGGCCGTGCCGACCTCGAAAAGAGCCTCGAGATCGCGCTGGCCCACAATCACCAGGAGCACGCGGCGCGCGCCTATACCAATCTCGGCTGCCTCGATGTGAACACCCTCGCTTATGACAATGCCCGTCGGGTGCTCGAAGCCGGCATCGCCTATTGCATCGATCGCGACCTCGATACCTGGCAGTACTACATGCGCGGCTGGCTCGCCGAGGTGCTGCTGCGTCAGGGCCTGTGGGCCGAGGCGACCGAAGCGGCGCTGCCGGTGGTCGGCGACGAGCAGGCCCAAGGCCTGATGCGCATCACCACCTTGCTCGCCGTGGGCCGGCTGCGGCTGCGGCGCGGCGACTCTGAGCTTGGCCCACTGATAGAGGAGGCGAGGCGCTTCCTCGACACCAATATGGAACTGCAACGGCTGGCACCGTTCGCGGCGCTTTGCGCCGAGCGCGCCTGGCTCGGCCGCGGCGACATCGGCGAGGCGCTGGCACTGTTGCAGAAGGCGCGGGACATGGCCAAGGGTGCTCACGTGCACGGCGAACTGGTGGTCTGGCAGCACCGGCTCGCCCCCGACGCGCCACTCGGCGACCTCTCGGGATTGACCGAACCCTACCGCACCGAGATCACCGACGATTGGGCTGGCGCCGCGGCACAATGGGCGAAGCTCGGTGCCCCGTTCGATCGCGCCATGGCGCTGCTCGAGGGCGACGAGCCGGCACAGCGCGAGGCGTTGCAGATCTTCGAGCAACTCGGCGCCGGCCCGTTCGCCGAGCGGACCCGCTCGCTGATGCGGCGCAGCGGCATCAGCAAGGTCGGCAAGGGCCCGCGCCAGTCGACCCGCGACAACCTGCTAGGGCTGACGCAGCGCGAGATGGAAGTGCTGATGCTGGTCGACCGCGGCCTCTCCAGCAAGCGCATCGCCGCGCAGCTGGCGATCTCGCCCAAGACCGTCGACCACCACGTCGCAGCAATGCTGGGGAAGCTCGGCGCCCACTCCCGCACCGAAGCCAGCGCCGCGGCGCGCGATGCCGGGCTGATTTGAAATCACGCCGCGTCGGTATTCTTCCTACCTCGCGACCTGTGCGCCGAAACCGCTACGAGTAGCGGGGGACCAACCAGCCACCCAGGGAGCGAAGCGTGCTGAAGTGGAAGAAGCAGTACCTTGGGGGCTACGTCGACCGGAAGGCACGTAAGATCGAACGGCGAGGACGGCATCCGGCCCGCTACGCTGTGCCCAGACTGCGTCCCATACTCGCCGCGTCGCTACCGGCCCAGACCGGCGCGAGCGGGAGCCAGGTGGTCGCAGAGCTTGAGAACACCGCCGGCGTCCAGGGCATGCTGGATGAACGGACGGTACTTGACCTGTTCACGCGCAAGCGGCTTGCATCCTTGAAGAAGGCCGAGCCCATCGCCGACGCCCTGCAGACCTATTGCAAGGTCAAGGCACTGCCGAATGGACAGTTGATGGAGGTCTACGACGCCGCCCTGCCCCCAGAGGAGGCCAACCGTGCCATCCGCAGGCTGGCGAACGGTTCCACTGTCCATCCGCACGTGATGGTTGCCGACAGCGCTGGCCTCCATACCGAAGTCGTCCGGACCCTTTGCAACGGACACGTGGCTCCGTCGCGGGTCGTCTCACATGTGGCTGCCGCAATGGCGGCACTGGGCGGCGGGACGCTCGTGCCGGTCGGCTGGCACACCATCACCTGGCCCCGCCATGTCGTGCCGGAACTCTCGGCACGGGATAATATCGAGACCTGGCTGGAAACCCATTGATCCCGCGCCAGTTTTCGGCGTCTATTTTCGCAACATTTCCGCTCGAATAGCTCACTTATCGAGCCATTACCCTGTTTCCAGATTAGGGCATCTCAAGGCTAGCCTAGGTCCATTCTGTAACCTTGGAGGTCGGAATGTTCGAGCTAGTCAACATCACCGTTGGTGGCTGCTACCTTTATGTCGGCACCCACCACCTGGTGTTTCCTCACGCACGCGAGGCGGTGGAGAGTGGTGTACTCAACCGGATGCTGGGCTTCGCACTGCTGGTGATCGGCACCTATTATGCGCTCGGTGCACCGGGGCATTGAAGGCAGCAGTGGGCGATGCCGCCCTACTCGACCGTCACGACCTTGTACTTCTGCCCGGCGACCAGCGTGTCGCCCGGATAGAGGTTGTTGAGGATGTAGAACAGGTCGGTGCCGCGACCGAGGCCGTTCATCTTGCGGGCCAGCGAATCCGCTGTGTCGACGCTGCCGGCGGTGATGGTGCGGACCACCAGCTTTTTCACCAGCCCCAGATCCTTGGCCGTGGCAGCGCGGAAGCTTTTCAGCGTCGCTTCGGCGGCTTTGCCGAAGGCCGGGCTGTCGAACTTGGCGGCGAAGATGAAGCGGTAGACCCGGCCCTCGTGGCGCACCACCGCGACGCGGAAGTTCCACTGCGGGGTAACGGCGACGCCGGTCGCCATGTCGAAGCCATTGGCGTTCTCGCGCCTGACCGTCGTCGGTTGCAGGCCGGCGATCCAGCCGGACTTGAGATATGCCTCGAGGTCCATCGAGGCCGGCACTTCGGCGCTGTCGAAGCGCACCGCCTCACCCTCGCCCGCGACGCCAACGACGGCGCCCTTCGAGATCTGCAGCGTGTAGGTCGACGGCACCTCGAAGGTGAACTTCAGCGTCGGGTTGATGTAGCGCCGGCCGACCACCGCGCCCTGCGCCGGGCTGTCCCCGAAGGCCAGGCCCTCGATGCCAGCCATGTAGCCGACGCGATCGGTTTCCCCGAGGCCGGGTGCGCCGAAGAAGGCGCGGGCCGTCTCGATGGCCTTCTGGATGCGATCCGGGGTCGAAGGGTGCGAGGAGAGGAAATCGCCTTCCTGGTCGGCATCGCCGGCCGAGAAATGCGCGAACCGGCTCATCGCCCCAAGGAAGCGCGCCGCCGCATGCGGATCGTAGCCGGCACGACCGGAGGTCAGGATGCCCTCCTTGTCGGCGGCCAGTTCCTGTTGCTGGCTGAATGCCGCGAGCGACATCTTCGAGCGGTTTGAGGCCTGGTCGGTGGCGGTATCGGCGCCGAACACGCCCGACACGACCTTGTCGACGATCTCGTTGGTGCGCGCGCGATTGGTGCGGGCCCGTGCATGCTTCAGCGTCACGTGCGCGATCTCGTGCGACAGCACGGCCGCGATCTCCGAAGTATCGGAGGCGAGCGCCAGGATGCCGCGGGTCACATAGACATAGCCGCCCGGCAGCGCGAAGGCGTTGACCTCGGCGGTATCGAGGATGGTGACGGTGAACTTCTGGTTCGGCTGATCAGCAGCAGCAAGCAGCCGCCCGACGATCCGCGCGATCATGATCTCGGCCTGCCGGTCCGAATAGATGCCGCCATAGGAAGCGACGATGCGCGGATGTTCACGCGCCCCGATCGCGTCTTCCTCCGGATCGTCCGAAGCGACCACCGGTGCGTTCTGCCCCTCAGTGCGGCTGACCGTGACGCCGGGCAGGCTCGAGCAGGCCGCGAGCACCACGAGGAGTGCCGCAGCAAGCGGGGCGCCGAGCGCCTTGATCATCGAACGCGAGCTCATGGAGCGAGGAGAACCTCTATCTGCTCAGGATGGGTGACTTCGACCCGCGGGCCGTCATTGTCGTCCATCCAGCCTCTGATCCGCACGAGGGCACCCTCGAGCTTGAGTGGGTCGAGACCCGAACGGGAAAAGAGCGTTACCGCCGCCCGGTCGATGACGGCGGTGAAATCCTCTTTCCACGATCGGCCAAAATTCAGGTAGACGCGCCCCTGTGCCTCGTCGGCGAGGAGCACCCGACCTTCCACCAACTCGTAGTGGCCCAGGCGCCCGGTCAAATCTGCCGGCCGGTCCGCCCGCCGCACGAGATAGTAGGGATCGGCCCAGATGCCAAGCTTCATCAGCCGCGCCGACCCCTCGGCAGCCAGCAACTGTGGCAGACATGCACGGTTATCAGGGAACGAATAGACCCGCGCCCAGCCGTCGGCGATCATCCGCCGCTGTACCCAGAGCTCGGGTTCGTCGAGCACGAACAGCTGCCCGAGCGTCCGGCCGTGCCGGTCGACCTGCTCGCCGCCATGGCGGACGCGCACCGATTTGCCGAGCGTCAGCTTTTCCAGCGCCAGTCGCGACTCTTCGGCTTTCGGCCAGGTCTCGAAATCCTCGCGCCCCAGCGGCAGCTTGGGCGCCTGCGTGCCGATGAGGCGCACCACCACACCGGTATCGAGCACCACGGTATCGCCATCGGTGACCGACGCGACCATGCCCTTGGGGCCATCGACCAGCCCGTCGCAGCCCATCGCCAAGGTGCTCAACGGCATGGCGACAAGCACCGCAGCCGCAGCAATTTTGAGCACTTCCCGAGCAAGCAAGTTTGGCCCCATCCGACGACAAGGCAAACTGCACGAAATTGCGGCGAAATTCTTCCACAACGACGACGCGCTGCGACGAATGTTGCACCTTGGCCACTTCCCCTTACGATCACGCCGATTCTTCTGCCGGACGCTGACCCGATGCTCGCCGAACTGCTGGTCTATGCTGCGAGCTACCGCGCGACGCCCCCGGCGTTTCGTCCCCATCTGGGCGAGGCGATCGGCCTCTGGGCCCGCGGCCAGCGCCAGACCCGCGCCTGGGCCCCGCACCTCGCCAACTCCCGCGGCCTGATCGACACCACCATCGACGATCTCGATGCGCGCCGCACCGTGGTGGTGCTCGGCTCCGGGTCGCTGTTCGACGTGCCGGTCGAATCGCTGGCCCGCACCTTCCGCCGGGTCATCCTGGTCGACCGCATCCACCTCTCGCCGACGGCCGATCGCATCGCCCGCTACGACAATGTGGTCCGCGACTGGCGTGATCTTTCGACCGAGCACGACGCGGATGCCCTCGGCTTCCTCGATGCGATCGAGGACCTCGACTGGGTGATCTCGCTGAGCCTCGTCAGCCAGCTGGCGCGAGCGGCAGGCGCGGGCGCCGAGCGGCGCGTCGTCGACAGTCATCTCGACAAGCTCGCCGACCTCCGCTGCCCGGCCACGCTGATCACCGATCTCGACTACCGGGTGTTCAACCGGCACGGCGTGGTGATGGACAGCGCCGACCTGCTGCACGGCCGGCCGGTGCCGCGCAGCGGCCTGCGCTGGAAATGGGAGGTGGCGCCTTTCGGCGAAGAAAGCCGCACCACCCGCCGCGTCCATTCGGTCGCCGCCTGGCCCGACTGGCGCCAGGCCTGAGCGAGATCAGGAAAAGTTGCAGACTTCTCCGGTTCGATCTCGCGCCAAAGCAAATAGCTCAGACGAGCCGCGCCTCGAGCGTCACCTTGATGGCGCCGAGCGCCTTCGAAACCGGGCAATCGGCTTTTGCCTTCGCCGCCAGCTCCTGGAACTTCGCGTCGTCGATCCCCGGGATCTTGGCTTCCAGCGTCAGCGCACTGCTGACGATGCCAGTGCCCGGGATCAGTTCCACCGCCGCGACCACGTTCAAATTGTCCGCCGGGGTGCCGTTGTCCGCGAGATATTGCGCGAACTGCATGGCAAAGCACCCCGAATGCGCCGCCGCGATCAGCTCCTCCGGGTTCGTGCCGGAACGCGCGGTTTCGTCGACGAAGCGCCCCTTGAATGTGTAGGGCAGCTTGGTGAACGCGCCGCTTGGCGCATCGAGGGTCCCGTTCCCGTCCCGCAGCGTTCCAGTCCAGTTGGCGGTAGCAGTACGCTTCATCGTGCTCTCCTGAGATCCCATCGCAGCGCCCGCATGGACGCCACAGACCCTAGCAACTGCGACGACGGGATTGAAGTTCCAGCGCGCAGGCGCAGACC
>JBKJMF010000548.1:0-3685 GCA_046596525.1 Devosia sp.
AGACGCGGGCATACATCCGGGGCGGCGTAGCGAAGTCAATTCGACATTCGCCTGCTGTGGTGGCTCAGCGCCGGCGCCCCGGCGCGGGACCGCCGCGGCTGCGGGGAGGCGCCTGCCGCGAGGCGTTCTCTTCCTGGAGTTTCCGCCAGCGATTGAAGCGCTCGGGGTCAAGGGTGCCGGCCTTGAGCGCAGCTTGCACTGCGCAGCCGGGCTCGTGGGCGTGGGTGCAATCGCGGAAGCGGCAGTGTGGGGCGAGCTCGGTGATTTCGGCGAACAGCACCTCGATGCCGTAAGCGGCGTCGCTGACATCGAGCGAGCGCATGCCCGGAGTGTCGATGACCCAGCCGCCGCCGGCGATGGCGTGCAGCGAGCGCGAGGTGGTGGTGTGGCGGCCCTTGGCGTCCTGTTCACGGACGCCGCCGGTCTCCTGCGATTGTTCCTGATCGGGGCCGGCGAGGGTGTTCACCAGGGTGGATTTGCCGACACCGGAGGAGCCGACCAGCGCCACGGTCTGCCCGGCGCCGCACCAGTGGGCGGTGGCGGCGACGGCGTCGGGGGAGCGCGGGTTCAGCATCACCACGGGCAGGTCGCGCTGCAGCGCTCGCGCCTGTTGCTCGTATATGGCGGCATCGGGGGCGGTGTCGGCCTTGGTGAGGAGGATCACCGGGCTGGTGCCGGCTTCGTTGGCGAGCGCCAGGTAGCGCTCGAGCCGGGCCGAGCTGAAATCGGCGTTGCAGGACGTGACGATGAACAGCGTATCGACATTGGCGGCGGCGAGCTGGGCGGCTCGCGCACCTTCCTTGTTGCGCTGCAGCAGGGTCTTGCGCTCGAGCCGGCGGTGCAAGAGATGGGTGTACGGATCGGCCAGCACCCAGTCGCCCACGGCGAAATCGCCGGTGTTGGCGTGGGACGGCAGTTCGAGGGTGACTTGCCCGTTCTCGGTGACCGCAGTCATGCGGGCGCGGTGGACCGTGGCGATGCGCCTTGGCGCAAGATGTGCGTCGCCGGGTTCGAGCTGATCCTCGAAGAATTCCGACCAGCCGAGGCTGGCGAGGAGGGCGGGGTCCGTCACGGTGTTGTCCACGGACTCTCGCGATCAGGTTGAAACGAACTGCATGGGGCTCAATAGCGCAGAATCTCGACAGTGTCGCGTCCGCGTCGGGACGACAATCTTGCGACTGACCCATTAGGAGCATTCAAATCCACCCCGGAATGCGGCTATAGCTGCAACTGGTATGGTAGGGATTTGAGGAGACCCCCGTTGAAGATTACAGACCTGAAATGCGCGATCATCGCCAGTAGCCCGGTGATCCGCATCACCACCGATGAGGGCATCACCGGCTGGAGCCAGATCGAGACGCCAAAGCCCTACATGCAGCCGATGGTGCTGCAGCTGAAGGACTGGATCGTCGGTCAGGATCCGCGCGATGTCGAGCGCGTGATGCGGCGGATTCGCGTGCGCGGCGGTTTCAAGCCGTTCGGCGCGGCGGTCAGCGCCATCGAGCATGCGCTGTGGGACATTGCCGGCAAGGCGGCGGGGGTGCCGGTCTATCGCCTATTGGGCGGCAAGGTGCGCGACCAGGTTCGCACCTATCGCACGCTGTACCACCACGAGGTGCCCGGTGGTGCCGAGCATACGCCAGCCGGCTACAAGCGCTGGGCGGAATACGGCAAGTCGGTGAAGGGTGAGTTCAACCTGTTCAAGCTGCCGACCTCGTTCCATTCCTCGATGGTCCGCAATTTCCCGAACTACTTCTACGGCGAGGTGCAGACCGATGCGCCGTACCCGTATCCGCACAAGGGCCTGATGACCAAGGAAGGCTTCGATCATCTCGTCGCCTGTGTCACCTCGGCGCGCGAGACGCTGGGCGCCGGTTACAACACCGCGATCGACGCGGGCCCGGGGTTCATGCCCATCGACGCGCTGCGCTTCGCCAAGGCGGTGGAGGGGCTGCACCTGATGTGGGTGGAGGACATGATCACCGGCGACTATTCACCTTACGTGAACCCGGACGTCTATCGCGAGGTCACTCGCGCCACGACGACGCCGATCCACACCGGCGAGCAGATCTACCTGCGCCAGAACTACAAGGCGCTGATCGAGAGCCACGCGGTGAACGTCGTCGGCCCCGACCCCTGCGACGTCGGCGGGCTCGCCGAGATCAAGTGGGTGGCTGAGCATGCGGACCTGCACGGCATCGCCATGGCGCGGCACGGCACGGCCAACGGCATCCTCGGCCTCGCCGCGCTGATCCAGGTCTGCGCCACCATGCCGGACAATTTGATCGCCTTCGAGTACCCGGCGCGGTTCGAGCCGTTCTGGTACGACATCACGGAAGGTTTTGACGGCATGCCGGTGAAGGGTGGGCTGATCGACGTGCCGGATCGTCCGGGTCTCGGCGTCAATCTGATCCCCAAGGAAGCCAAGAAGTACCTGACCGAAGGCGATGCCGACTTCTTCGACTGAGCCCTGACGGCGACTGAACGGGCAGGGGTGTGCGCTCATGGTGCACACCCCCTGTGACTTTGGCGCGCTTGTTTCCCGGCGCCCGGAATGCTTTACGCACGGTCTCAATCGCGGCCGCGACCAGTTCAGCAGTGGCCCGACACTTCAGCAGGGCCTCGTACGCAGATGATCCGTCTCGAAAATATCGGCAAGCAGAACGGCAAGCAGATCGTCTTCATCGAAGCCTCCGCTGCGCTGCAGAAGGGCGAGAAGATCGGGCTGGTGGGTCCGAATGGGGCGGGGAAGACCACCTTGTTCCGGATGATCACCGGCGAGGAGGAGCCCGACGAGGGGCAGGTGGCGGTCGATCGCGGCGTCACCATCGGCTATTTCAGCCAGGATGTCGGCGACATGTCCGGCCGCAGTGCGGTGGCCGAGGTGATGGAAGGCGCGGGCCCGGCCGGCGCATTGATCGCCGAGATGACCGAGCTCGAGGCGGCGATGGGCGACCCGGATCGCGCCGACGAGATGGACGAGATCATCACCCGCTATGGCGAGGTGCAGGGCCAGTTCCAGGAGCTCGACGGCTACAGTCTCGATGCGCGGGCGCGCGAAGTGCTCAACGGCCTCGGCTTCAGCCAGGAGATGATGGACGGCGATGTCGGGGCGCTCTCCGGCGGCTGGAAGATGCGAGTGGCGCTCGGCAAGATCCTCTTGATGCGGCCCGATGCGCTGCTGCTCGACGAGCCGAGCAACCATCTCGATCTCGAAAGCCTGATCTGGCTCGAGGCTTTCCTCAAGCGGTACGAGGGCGGCGTGCTGATGACCTCGCATGATCGCGAGTTCATGAACCGCATCGTCAACAAGATCGTCGAGATCGATGGCGGGGCGCTGACGGCGTATTCGGGCAACTACGAATATTACCAGCAGCAGCGGGCACTTAGCGAGAAGCAGATGCAGGCGCAGTTCGACCGGCAGCAGGCGATGCTGGCCAAGGAGATTGCCTTCATCGAGCGGTTCAAGGCGCGCGCCAGCCATGCTGCGCAGGTGCAGAGCAGGGTCAAAAAGCTGGATAAGATCGACAAGGTTGAGCCTCCCAAGCGTCGCCAGACCGTGAACTTTGAGTTCCGTCCGCCGGCGCGTTCGGGCGAGGACGTGGTGATGCTGAAGAGCGTCGACAAAGCCTATGGCAGCCGGTCGATCTACGAGGGGCTGGATTTCCATGTCCGGCGCAAGGAG
>JBKJMF010000565.1:0-5931 GCA_046596525.1 Devosia sp.
CAGCACTTTCACCCCACCCAGCGCCTCGGCCGGGAAGAACTTAAGGAACGAGTAACCATGTTCCGACGCGGTCATCGCCTCGGTCGGCGTGCCGATACCCGGAAGCAGTGGGATGGCGTGCTCCTCGGCAGCCTCGAGCAGCCGCGGCGAGGCGCCGGGCGATACCATGAACTGGCAGCCGGCATCGACCGAATGGCCCATCTGCAGCGGCGAGCGGACGGTGCCCGAACCGACCACGGCGCCGGAAACCTTGGCCATGATCTCGATGATCTGCAGCGCATGCGGGGTGCGCAGCGTCACCTCCAACACCGGCAGGCCACCGGCTACCAGCGCTTCGGCCAGTGGCCGCGCCGCGGAGACATCGTCCAGAACGATCACCGGGATCACCGGCGCAAGCGACAGCGTCTGGCGAAGGGCGGCGGCATCTTGCGGCATGGCAATCCTCAGTGCTGAACGTTCGGCGAGAGCGTTAGGCACTTGGCGCATGCCGATCAAGCCAAATCACCACATTGAAATGGACAGCAATCGACCTTAAATCCTCCCGCGGGTCCCGGAGGGAAGTCGCGGTGCAACTCATCAATGCTCTTACCCCGCTGGAGGAGGCTCGCGCCATCCTCGCGGAGAGTTTTGACCTCAAGTTCACCAAGGCGGTCGAGCGCGTCACGGCACGCGTTTACGACAAGGTGAAAGACCGCATCCCCGAGATCGAATGGCCCTTCTATGCGCCGCTGATCCTGCAGATCAACCGGCTGAAAAAGGAGAAGGACGCCGTCATCCTGGCGCATAACTACCAGACGCCGCAGATCTACCACGGCGTCGCCGATATCGTCGGCGACAGCCTGCAGCTCGCCATCGAGGCCACTAAGGTGAAGCAGCAGGTGATCGTGCAGTGCGGCGTGCACTTCATGGCCGAGACATCGAAGCTGCTGAACCCCAAGAAGACCGTGCTGATCCCCGACAGCCGCGCCGGCTGCTCGCTCGCCTCGTCGATCACGCCCGAGGACGTCATCGCCATGCGCGCCCAGTATCCCGGCGTGCCCGTGGTCACCTATGTGAACACGTCTGCGGCTGTGAAAGCCGTAACCGACGTGTGCTGCACCTCGTCCAATGCCGCCGACATCGTCAACGGCGTAGCCGGTGACACGGTGATCATGATCCCCGACCAGTTCCTGGCGCGGAACACCGCCAAGAAAACCAGCAAGAAGATCATCACCTGGGCCGGCTCGTGCGAAGTGCACGAGACCTTCACCGCCGCCGATATCGCCGAACTGCGCCACGCCTACCCGACCGCCAAGATCATCGCTCACCCCGAGTGCCCGCCCGAGGTGATCGACGCGGTAGATTTCTCCGGCTCTACCGCGGCAATGATCAACTATGTGAAGACCAACAAGCCGCCACGCGTGGTGATGGTCACCGAGTGCTCAATGTCCGACAACGTGGCGTCAGAGGCGACGGGCGTCGATTTCCTCCGCGGCTGCAACATCTGCCCGCACATGAAGCGCATCAACCTCGAGAATATCCTGTGGTCGCTCCACACCATGACCGAAGAGGTCACGGTGGCCGAGGAATTGCTCGAACCCGCCCGCGCCGCCGTGCAGCGGATGATCGATTTCTCGAAGAAGGGCGACTAGCTCCCGAACACGTAGGTCCGGTGATAGGCCAGATGCTCGGCATCCGGCCGCAACGCTGGATCGCTCGGGACAATGAGCTTGCCATCCGCCGGCATGGCGGCCAGCAGATCTGGATCCAGCCGATCCATCACCGCGACGAACTCGAGGTCGTCCGTGACGGCAATGCTGCCCGTCAGCCACGCATGTTCGGCGATCTCGACCATCGGCAGGTAGTTGCTGGCGTGTAGCGGTCCGCCCATCTCGCGCGGTCGTATTGGCACCAGTCGCAGTTCCGGAGCCTCGCCGCTGGCGAATTGCATGTCGGTGATGGCGCAGCAATAGTTCCAGCGCCGCAGCACCTCCGCCCGCACCGCGAGGTAGGCATCCACCGGAGCGCGTTCGGTGTCGAACGACGATCTTGCCTCAGCGGCGCCGAGAACCGCATCCGTCGAGGACATCCCGGCTCCCAGGATCGCGGCATACCGCTCATCCGTCAGCGCCAGCATCCTCCGCACGCCCGGCGCCCTGGCTTCGACTGCGCCGTCTACCGGAATATTGAACCGGACCAGCGCCTTGAGCCGGCAGCCGTAGCGACCATTCTCCGGCTCCTCCGTCGCATTGATGCGAGCCCGCCCGAAGAACCGCAGATCCTGCCCATCCCGGCGATAGAGCAGCACGGTTTCGCCCAACCGCCGCGAGACCGCCAATGCCGTTCGCTCGTCGACAAGCAACACCGCCCGGTCGAAACCGAGTTGCGCATCGTCGTCCACTGCTAGTGCCAGTTTCGCCAACCGTCGCCCCCGCGATGGCGCGCACTGTATCGGCGGATAGGGACTTTCGTCTACGTAGTTGAACCGTCAGTAAGGTGGCCGGGCGTTACCAAGCTTAATCAAATCAACAGCGTGCGTGACTTTGAGGGTTGCGCGACTCCAATGCCCGGATAGATTTGCCTGATCGGGCCGCGACTTCCCCGGCCCGCAACCGAGGGGTAAAAGCGTCGTGCCACACACCTTCAAGATCACCTCTGCCAAGGGCGGCCAGTTCGCCGCCAAGTTCGTCTACAACTCGGAGATCATGCTCTGGTCCGAGAACTATGCGGGCAAGCCGAGCGCCAAGAACTGCATTGAGTCGCTCAAGAAGAACGCGCCCGGCGCTCCCGTCGTCGATCTCACCAAAGGCGAGACCGGCAAGGGCTACCGCTTTGAGCTTGTAGCTTCGAAGGACGGCCAGACCTTCGTGCGCTTCATCGCCGCGAACAACGAGCCGATGGTCCGCTCGGAGACCTACAAGTCGAAGTCGAGCGCCAAGAACTGCATCGAATCGCTTAAGAAGCGGGCAGCTGAAGCGGCGGTGGTGGACGAGGCCTGATCCGGGCGTCAGCCTGGGGAGACCGATGACCATTTCTGACAATGTTCTCAACGCCGACGGTGCACTTATCGTCGGCGCTGGCCTTGCTGGCCTGTTCTGCGCGCTGAAGCTCGCCCCCCGCCCCGTCACCGTACTCTCCCCCGTGCCGCTCGGCAGCGGCGCCTCGTCGGCCTGGGCACAGGGCGGCGTCGCGGCGGCCGTCGGCAAGGGCGATACCTCGCACGCCCACGCCGTCGATACCGAACTTGCCGGCGCCGGCATCGTCGACGAGGACGAGGCGGAATCGGTTACCGCCGAAGCCGCCGCGCGCATCGAGGACCTGGCCCGCTGGGGCACCCCGTTCGATCGCGACGAGCTCGGTCAGTACATTCTGAGCAAGGAAGCTGCGCATTCGCGCAACCGCGTGGTGCGCGTCGAAGGCGACCGGGCCGGCTACGCCATCATGCAGGCGATCATCGCCGAGGTGCGCAAGACACCCTCGATCCGCATCGTCGAAGGCCTCACCGTCGTCGATCTCGCCCGCGCCGATGGCCGCATCATCGGCGTTTACGCGCGCAAGCTCGGTGACCGCTATGGCGAACCGGTGCTGATCCGCGCCCGCGCCACGGTGCTGGCGGCCGGTGGCCTTGGCGGACTCTACGCCGTCACCACCAACCCGCCCGGTGTCCGTGGCCACGCCATGGGCATGGCCGCCCGTGCCGGTGCAGTGATCGCCGATCCCGAATTCGTGCAGTTCCACCCGACTGCCATTGCGACCGGAGCCGATCCCGCGCCGCTCGCCACCGAAGCGCTGCGCGGCGAAGGCGCCATCCTCGTCAACGATCTCGGCGAGCGCTTCTTGCTGGCCGTGCACAAGGACGCCGAACTCGCCCCGCGCGATATCGTCGCCCGCGCCAACTACCGCCAGATCAAATCCGGCCGGAAGGTGTTCCTCGATACCCGCGAGGCAATCGGCGCGCGCATCCTCACCGCCTTCCCGACGGTCACCAAATACTGCACCGATTTCGGCATCGATCCGGTGACACAGCTGATCCCGGTCACCCCGGCGGCGCACTACCACATGGGCGGCGTCAAGGTAGACGCTAACGGCCGCTCCTCGCTGCCCGGTCTATGGGCAGCCGGCGAATGCTCGTCGACCGGCCTCCACGGCGCCAACCGCCTCGCCTCGAACTCGCTGCTCGAAGCCGTGGTCTATGGCGCGCGCATCGCCGCCGACATCTCCGGCCTCGAGCCGCTCCGCAGCCCGCTGGCGCCGTTTCCCGGTATCGGCTGGAACGCCGAGGAAGGCGAGGCCGTGGAAGAGCGCCTGCGCAACCACAAATCGGTGCAGGAACTGCGCCGCGTCATGACCGACCTGGTCGGCGTCGAGCGCAACGCCGCAGACCTCCGCACTGCGCTGCGCCGCATCGGCGAACTCGAGGCCACGGCGCAGGGCGTCACCCGCTCGTTCCTCAACATGACCACGTCGGCGACGCTCGTCGCCGCCGGCGCCCTGAAGCGCGAGGAAAGTCGCGGCGGCCATTTCCGCACCGATTTCCCCGAACCGCGACCCGAGTGGGAACATCACACCGAGATGACACTCGACGACGCGCTGGCGATCCGGGCCGAGGCCTGATTGGCGAAACTATCATAAAGTGATAGTTTACTCCACAAAGGAGACCAGCCATGCCGTCCAGCTACACCCTCGGGGAACACTACGAGAAATTCGTCCGCGAACTCGTCGAGAGCGGCCGCTACAACAGCGCCAGCGAAGTGCTGCGCGATGGGCTGCGGTTGATGGAGGAGCGAGAAGTCACGCGGCAGGCCAAGCTGGAATGGCTACGCGCTGAAATCGCCAAGGGCCTAGAGGGACCCTTCGAGCCTTTTGACATAGAGGATATCAAGCGCGAAGGACGCCGCACTTTGGCGGAGCGGAACAAAAGTAATGCCGCTTAAGATACGCCGGTCAGCTAACGCGCGCATTGACCAGAGTGATATCTGGCTGTCGATCGCGGAAGATAACATCCCTGCGGCGGACGGTGTCCAGGAGCGTCTGCTGGAGGCGTTGGCAATGCTGGCCAATCATCCCGAAGCAGGCCGCTCGCGCGCTGAGTTGGGGCGAGAAATTCGAGCGTTCCCGGTTGGTAGCTATGTCATTTTCTACCGTGTTTCGACCGATCACCTCGACTTGCTGAGAATGATTCATGGCGCGCGCGATATCACGCCAGACTTATTCGCGGACGACTAGCCCTATTCCACCCCCAGCAGATACGCCGCCACCGCCTCGCGATCCTCCTCCGTCCAGTGCGAGGTGCCGTCGGCGATTACCTCGCCCATGGCGCTGCCCAGCACGTCGAACTCCGGGGTGAAGCCGTCGCTCAACGCGCTGGCGATCGCGGCGACGTCGTAGCCCTCGTCGGTCAACCGCTGCGCCGTCAGCGCCGGTGCCTTGCCGCCGGTGCCCCCGGCGGCATTGCCCGTGAGTTCCTTGCCGGCTTCGATGGCGCCGAGCAGGTTGCGTGGCGAATGGCACATCACGCAGTGACCGGGGCCTTGCACCAGGTAGCGGCCGCGATTCCCCTGCTCCGAATGCGCGGCGTCGGCCTCGTAGCGGCGTGGCTTGAAGAACAGGTTCTTCCAGCCGGCGAGCAGCGGGCGGATGTTGAACGGGAACGCCACCTCGTGTGGCTTGGCCGGTGTCGTCACTGGCGGCACTTCCCTCAGCGCCGCAAACAGGTCGACCACGTCCTGGTCGCTCATCAGCGTGTAATTCTCGTACGGGAACGCCGGATAGAGGTGCCCCTCGGGGCCCTCGCCATCACTCAGCGCCTTGGAGAACTCAGCGATCGTCCAGTTGCCGATGCCGGCATTTGGGTCGGAGGTGATGTTGGGGGCGTAGAACGTGCCGAACGGCGTCACCAGCCCCGGCCCACCGCCGAATTCGGCGACGCCGTTCTTCTTGTCGGTGTGGCAG
>JBKJMF010000609.1:0-5343 GCA_046596525.1 Devosia sp.
GATGACGGCATCCATTTCTCCACCGCCGGCGCCGACAAGCTGGCGTTCTACCTGAGCCAGAGCCTCAAGAACTACTATCGCGGCGGCGGCACGGTGGGCATCGAGGTCGCCGATCCGTTGCTCGGCACCGATGCACAGCTGATGATGCGCCCGCCCTATCAGGGGCTCGGCCAGATGAAACTGCTCGAAGTCGCGGGCGCCGTGATCTCGCTCAGCCACACGCCGCGCCGCGCCACCGATCTCGTCACCGCCGATATGGCGGACGCCACGACGGTCGGGTTCGACCTGACGCAGATGATCGAAGCACCAGTCGGCCGAGCCGATGCGTTCGGCGTCGGCAAGGTCGAGAACCCCAGCCCGAAATGAACCGTCGCGCCGTTCTCGCCGGCCTCGCCCTCATCGCAGGATCGCGTGCTGCCATGGCCGACGACCAGGCCTTCCTCGCCGCTGCGCGAGACAATGACGCCGCGGCGCTCCGGCAACTGCTCGCCGCTGGACAACCGGTCGACATTCGCGACAGCGGCGGCCGCTCCGCGCTGCTGGTTGCCACGCATGCCGATGCGCTGGAGGCGGCGCGGGTGCTGATCGAGGCCGGCGCCGACGTCAACGCCAAGGACGACATCAAGGATACGCCGTACCTCTACGCCGGCGCCGAGGGGCGCACCGAGATCTTGAAGCTGCTGCTCAAGGCCGGTGCCAATCTCAAGGACACCAACCGCTTCGGCGGCACGGCGCTGATCCCGGCAGCCGAGAAGGGCCACCCCGAGAACGTCCGCCTGCTGCTTGCCGCCGGCGTCGACCCCAACCACGTCAACGGTCTCGGCTGGACGGCATTGCTGGAGGCGGTGATCCTTACCGATGGTGGACCGGTCTATCAGGAGATTGTCGCCGACCTGATCAAGGGCGGCGCCGATGTGAACCTCGCGGATGGCGACGGTGTCACTCCGCTGGCGCATGCGAAGGCGCGCGGCTACGCCGAGATTGGGAAGCTGCTGGAGGCTGCCGGGGCGAAGTAGGCCACCAAGCCTTATCCCCCACTCGGTGTCATCCCAGCGAAAGCTGGGACCCAGCTCTCCAACCCACCAAGCGCCCCAGTGCGAGCCGATGCACGGGTCCCAGCTTCGCTGGGATGACATCATGTTTGTGGTGAGCGGCAGGTCCAGAAATGGAAAGGGGCGCCGAAGCGCCCCTTGAGCTTGTGACTGAGCCGGTCACCGCGGCAGCTCCGTAGCCCCCATCAGCCACTGGTCGATCGAGCGTGCGCACTGGCGACCTTCGCGGATGGCCCACACCACCAGTGACTGGCCGCGCCGCATGTCGCCGCAGGAGAACAGCTTCTCCTTGGTGGTCTTGTACTGCATCACGTCGGCCAGGACGTTGCCGCGCTTGTCGTACTCGACGCCCGACGCGTTCAGCATGCCGTCCTGCACTGGGCCGAGGAAGCCCATGGCAAGCAGTACGAGATCGGCCTTCAGCACGAACTCGGTCCCGGGGATGGGCTGGAACTTGCTGTCGGCGCGGGCGCAGTGCAGCGCCGTGACCTTGCCGTTCTCGCCGTCGAACTTCACCGTGGCGACGGCGAAGTCGCGGACCACGCCCTCTTCCTGCGAAGAGGATGTGCGCATCTTCATCGGGTAGTTCGGCCAGACCAGCGCCTTGTTCTCCTTTTCGGGAGGGGCAGGCATGATCTCGATCTGGGTCACCGAGGCGGCGCCCTGGCGGTTCGAAGTGCCGATGCAGTCCGAACCCGTGTCGCCGCCGCCGATCACCACGACATGCTTGCCGGTGGCGAGGATGGGAGCGACGTTGTTCAGCGGCTCGTCGCCATTGCGGCGGTTCTGCTGCGGCAGGAACTGCATGGCGAAGTGGATGCCATCGAGTTCGCGGCCCGGGATCGGCAGGTCGCGAGGCTTCTCGGCCCCACCAGCCAGGGCCACGGCGTCATACTCGGCCTGCAACTGCTCGATGGTCACGTCGTAGCCGACATGCACGCCGGTATGCAGCGTCACGCCTTCGGCCTGCATCTGCTCGGCGCGCCGGTCGATGTGGCGCTTCTCCATCTTGAAGTCGGGGATGCCATAGCGCATCAGCCCGCCGATTTTCTGGTTCTTCTCATAGAGATGCACATTGTGGCCAGCGCGGGCCAGCTGCTGCGCGCAGCTCATGCCGGCGGGGCCGGAGCCGATCACCGCGACCTTCTTGCCGGTCTTGTTGGGGTTGATCTCCGGCTTGATCCAGCCTTCTTCCCAACCTTTGTCGACAATGGCGCACTCGATCGACTTGATGTTGACCGGGGTGTCCGGGATGTTCAGCGTGCAGCTTGCCTCGCACGGAGCGGGGCAGATGCGGCCGGTGAATTCCGGGAAATTATTGGTGGAATGAAGGTTCTTCAGCGCCTTCAGCCACTCGCCCTTGTAGACGAGGTCGTTCCAGTCGGGGATCTGGTTGTTCACCGGGCAACCGGTGTGACAGTACGGAATGCCGCAATCCATGCAGCGCGCCGCCTGGTCGCGGGTGCCCTTGTCGCCCAGCGGGATGGTGAACTCGTTGTAGTTCTTCAGCCGCTGCTCGATCGGAAGATAGTCCCGATCGACGCGATCGATCTCGAGGAAGCCTGTAATCTTGCCCATTTTTGCTTCCCTACTGTCCCGAAATCTTCAGCTTAAACAACTGCCCGCCTGGGGATTCCAGCGCCGGACAACTACCTTTGACGAACTTCGCGCCCGCCCAGCTGTCTATGCCGCCGCCATAGTTTTTCTCGAAGGCCTTGTTCAGGTTAGGGCTGAAAAAGGCGATGGCGTCCGGCAACGATGCCTTGCACGCTTTCGCGCTGAAGCCACCCGGCGCTGCGAAATGCAGCACGATTTCCTTGCCCCAACGCGACTCGAAGGTGAGTTCGATCACGCTGAACTTGCCTGCGGCCAATGCCGGCGAACCGGCAAAGGCTGCCGCAAGTATCAAGCCTGCACACAGGGCCTTGCGCATGGTCCCGCTCATTCCGCTGCCACCCGCTGGGCGGCTTCGCGGGCCTTTTCCATTTTCAGCAATGCCTTGCGGTACTCGGTCGGCATCACCTTCCTGAACTTGGGCAGGAATTCGTCCCAGTTGCTCAGGATGTGGTTGGCGCGCGACGAGCCGGTGAAGCTCTTGTGGCGCGCGATCAGCTGGTAGAGCCGCTCTGCGTCACGCCGCCCGAGATCGTGGAGGATCTCGACCACACCCATGGTCTCGAGGTCGCCGTGATGGCCATACTCGCGGCCGGAGATGGTCTCTTCTTCGACCACCGGCTCGAGTTCCACCATCGACATGTTGCAGCGGCTTTCGAACGTCTCATCCTCGTCGAGGACGTAGGCGACGCCGCCCGACATGCCCGCCGCGAAGTTGCGGCCGGTCTTGCCCAGCACCACCACCACGCCGCCAGTCATGTACTCGCAGCCATGGTCACCGGTGCCCTCGACCACGGCGATGGCGCCGGAGTTGCGGACCGCGAAGCGCTCGCCGGCGACGCCGCGGAAGTAGCATTCCCCCGTGATGGCGCCGTAGAGGGCGGTGTTGCCGATGATGATCGACTCTTCCGGCACGAAACCGCGCTTTTCCGGCGGCCGGACCACGAGGCGAGCGCCCGACAGGCCCTTGCCGACATAGTCGTTGGCTTCGCCGACGAGGTCGATCGAGATGCCCCGCGTCGCCCAGGCGCCGAAGGCCTGGCCGGCGGTGCCGGTCAAGGAGATGGCGATGGTGTCCTCGGCGAGGCCGGCATGGCCGTAGCGCTTGGCCACCGCACCGCCGAGCATGGCGCCGGCCGAACGGTCGACGCTGGCGATGGTCTCGACAATCTTGACCGGGGTGCCGTGGTCGAGCGCAGGCCTTGCCTGCTCGATCAGCCGGCGATCCAGCACGTTGTGGATCGGGTGGTTCTGCACTTCGGTATGAGTGATCGACACGCCTTCGGCGGCGAACGGCTTGTGGAAGAGCTTGGAAAAATCGAGCCCCTTGGCCTTCCAGTGGCTGATCGCCTCGGTGCGGTCCAGCATCTGCATCTGGCCGACCATTTCCTCGAACCTGGTGTAGCCGAGCTCGGCCATCAGTTCGCGGACTTCCTCGGCGACGAAGAACAAGTAGTTGATCACATGCTCGGGCTTGCCGGTGAAGCGCGCGCGCAGCACCGGGTCCTGCGTCGCGACGCCGACCGGACAGGTGTTGAGGTGGCACTTGCGCATCATGATGCAACCGGCGGCGATCAGCGGCGCCGTCGCCATGCCGAACTCATCGGCACCGAGCAGGGCACCGATCACCACGTCGCGGCCGGTACGGATACCGCCGTCGACCTGTACGGCGATCCGGCCGCGCAGCTTGTTGCGTACCAGCGTCTGGTGGGTTTCGGCGAGGCCGATTTCCCACGGGCTGCCGGCATGCTTCAGCGAGGTCAGCGGCGAAGCGCCGGTGCCGCCTTCATAGCCGGAGATGGTCACGTGGTCGGCGCGCGCCTTGGCGACGCCGGCAGCAACCGTGCCGACACCGACTTCGGAGACGAGCTTGACCGACACCAGCCCTTCCGGGTTGACGTTCTTCAGGTCGAAGATCAGCTGCGCCAGATCCTCGATCGAGTAGATGTCATGGTGCGGCGGCGGCGAGATCAGGCCGACGCCGGGCGTCGAATGGCGCACCTTGGCGATGGTCTCGTTGACCTTGTCGCCGGGCAGCTGCCCACCTTCGCCGGGCTTGGCACCCTGCGCCATCTTGATCTGCATCATGTCGGAGTTGACGAGATATTCCGTCGTCACGCCGAACCGGCCCGAAGCCACCTGCTTGATGGCCGAGCGCTTGGAATCGCCGTTCGGCATCGGGATGAAGCGATCGACTTCCTCGCCGCCCTCGCCGGTGTTCGACTTGCCGCCGATGCGGTTCATGGCGATGGCGAGCGTGGTGTGCGCCTCGAGCGAGATCGAGCCATAGCTCATCGCACCCGTCGAGAAGCGCTTGACGATCTCGACCGCCGGCTCGACCTGGTCGAGCGGCACGGGTGCGCGGCCGTCCTCGTCGGCGGCCTTCAGCCGGAACAGCGAGCGGATGGTGACGTACTTGTCCTCGACCTCGTTCACGAGCTTCGCGAACTCACGGTACTTGTCCTGGGCATTGCCACGGGCGGCATGCTGCAGGTTGGCAACGGTCTCGGAACGCCAGACATGCGCCTCGCCGCGCTGGCGGAAGGCATAGTCGCCGCCGATATCCAGCGTGTCCTCGAGCACCGGCGAGTTGCCGAAGGCATCGATGTGGCGCTTCACCGTCTCTTCGGCGATTTCCTTCAGCCCGGCACCTTCGATGCTGGTGGCGGTGCCGGTG
>JBKJMF010000612.1:0-5587 GCA_046596525.1 Devosia sp.
CGGAAAAGTCTGCGCTCCGGTATAGCCGGCGCGCGAAAAGCAGATGCCCCCGTTCTGTTGCGCGAACCGATAATAGGCCGAGATGTAGTCGCGGGGATAAGTGTTGCGGTTTTCGAGGCCGGTGGTGCCGTCGGCGAAGACCAGGTCCCTGCCCCACACCATCTCGCCGCCGTCGGTCTTGAAGCCATCGACGCCGAGTTCGTCGATGAGATACTGGCGCTTTTCGAACCACCAGTCGGTGCCGGCCGGGTTGGTGAAATCCATCAAGAGGCTGTCCTTGAACCAGCCTTCGGGCAGCCGGAGCGGCGTGCCGTTGGGGTGTTTCACCCCGTAACCCTCAGCAAAGAAATGACTTTCGTCGTTGCGCTTCTGGACGTGCTTGAGCGCCGGCGACTGCTTGATGATCGGGATCTGCCAGAGGATCAGGCGCAGGTCGTTGGCGTGCAGGTGCTCGGCGAGGCCTTTTGGATCGGGCCAGCGGCCCCATTCCGGGAAGCTGAAATCGCCGTAGGCGAAGGGTTCGGCACCGGGCTTTTCGGCGTATTGCGCGTCGTTGAAGATGTAGAACGTCGCCTCGTCGGACCAGGCTTCGATGACCAGTACGGTGGCGGGGACTTCGTGCTCGATGGTGAGGGCGACCTGCTTGCGGACTTCGGCCTCGCTGTCCCAATTGTTCGAGGACATCCAGGGGCCTAGCGCCCAGGCGGGGATCGGTTCGGGGTCGCCGGTGACGGCCATGAACTGGCTGATCTGCTCGGCGATGGAGCCGGTGAGGAGGTCGAGCGAGAGGCGGTCGGCTTCGACGCCGAAGCGGGTTTCGCCCGGGGTGGCGAGATCGAACCAGGAGTAGGAATCGGTGGCAAGGTGAAGGCCAAAGCCGGCATCGGTGTAGCCGACGGGCATCGGCATGTAGGTCCTAAGCCCTTGTTCTTTATACTGGTTGTAGACGAACTGATCGACGCGGTTGCCGGCTTGGTTCAGCGCATTGTAGCGCTCGCCAAAACCGTACCAGCCGCAGGGCGGGTGGGTGATGGTGGCCGTAATCTCGCGGACTTTTCCGGCGCGGTCGTGCAGATACGACACCTGAGTGAGCGTCGCGGGACCAAGGCGGATCGGCGAGAAGATGCCGGCATTTGGCCCGGGAACTAGCTCAAGGCGGGAGCCAGTCAGGTCAGCAGAGCTGACATTGTGAACCCGGGTCAGCACCTCGTAGATGAACGGACCCTGCACGATTTCTGAATGGCTTTTGAAGCGGATACGGTACTCGACCAGCGATCCGGCCGGGGTGCGTGGGAGAGTAAACTCCCAAGAGTCGCCCTTGAAGGTGCCGGCGAGGACCGTGTCCCCGCTGACGAGTTCGAGCGGCTCGTCGGGTGATAGCGGTGACGCCTGAGCGCGAACGATGACGTCGTCGGTGTCGGTGATCAGCTTGGGGAAGCGCTCTTCGATCAGCGGCTCGTAGCGGTTGCCATTGCCGTCGGGGGCGTGGCGGATGAAGCGGGTTTCGAGCTGGCCGAGGGTCTTGAGGCGCTGCGCCACGATGGGGGCTGGAGTGTCGGCGAGGAGTTTTCGGCTTTTGGCGTAGCTGCCCTGCTCGGCATAGTACCAGGCGAGGAGCTGGCGGTCAGCGGCGGTGGCGGATGCGAGGCGGTCGGTGGCGGTGAGGGTGCGGACGGCATCGACAAGGACGAGGTCTTCGCAGTCGAACAGGCCGAAGGGGACGGCGGCAAGGAGGACGTCGAACTCGAGCGTTGTTTTGTCGGACGAGCTCATCAGCGCGCCCATGCGGACGTGGCTGGCATAGACGTGGTTCTTCACCCGGCCGACGAGGCGGGTGGTGGTTTCGTCGCGGACCAAGTGATTGGCCTCGCGCAGCGCGGCGGACCAGAGGGCGACGACCCAGGTGTCGGTGAAGTGGTTCTGGTTGGGCGAGAGTTCGCGCTCGAGGCGGGTGGCGATGAGGGTGCGGAGGGCGGTGGCTTGGGGGGTGCGCAGCAGCGTGAGGTCGCCGGTGGGTTGGGCGGCGAGCGCGGCTAGATAGAGCACCAGCGCGGCTTCGATTGGGTCGGTGGGATCGGTGGCAGCGAGACGAGCGGCGATCTGCGGCGCGGCCGTTTCGGGCGCGCGCAGCAGGTCGGCGTAGAGGTCGAGGAACCAGGGGTGGCGGGTGGCGAGGGCGGGTTCGCGGGTGTCGGTGGTCATGGCTGGTTCCGGTGAGAGTGGCCGAGAGCCCGTGGGCTCCCGGCCTTGCCCTTTGGGAGGCAATTGGTTGGGGAGGGGTGCCGACTGAGAGAGACGGCCCCCTCCCGGCCTCCCCCATGAAGGGGGAGGTGAAGAGTCGAGGTTGTGGCTCGATCGAGTCACGACCACCGGCGGGCACCCTCCCCTTCATGGGGAGGGCTGGGGAGGGGCCGTCTGCCTGTGGTCAGGTCAGAGCAGCCCCTCGATCGCGACCTTCGCGTCCTTCAACGCCTGTTCCGGCGTCTTCTGGCCCAGTTTCGCGGCTTCGAGGTCCTTGCCCACCGCATCGGTCAGCTGGTTCCAGTTGCCGATCACCGGCGGGACGACCGCGGTGTCCAACGCCTGGAACACGACTTCGCGGCTCTCTGGGACCGGCTGATCGAGATAGCCCTGCACGGCAGCGGCGTCGCTGACGGCGGGGAGTTCCCAGCCGGCGGCGATGCGGAGGTCGACTGCCGCCTTGGACGAGGTGAGGAACTTGATCCACTGGTAGGCTTCGGCCGGGTGGGCGCTATTGGCCGAGACGGCGACGCCGTTGGCGAAGAAGTGGTGCGCCTTGTTGGTCTTGCCGGGTTCGAGCGCGATGTCCCACTTGAACTTGGCGTTGGCGGTGAAATCGCCGAGCAGCCAGATGCCGGTGCGGAGCATGGCGATCTTGCCGGCCTTGAACAGGTCTTCCGACGACTGGCCGGCCATTTCGACGTCCGACGGGGTGACCTTGTAGGTGTTCACCTTGTCGATCATCCAGGTGAGCGTCTCGACGTTCTGCGGACTGTCGATGGTGACGGTCTGCTTGTCGGGCGAGAGGATCGAGCCGCCGTTCTGGGCGATGGTCTTGTAGAATTCCCAGTACTGGATCGGCGCGAAATCACCCCACACGCCCTTGGCGGGATCGGTCAGCTTCTGGGCGGCCTCCAGTTCTTCCTTCCAGGTCCAGTCGGCGGTCGGGTAGGCGACGCCGGCCGCATCAAACAGGTCCTTGTTGTAGAACATGACGACGTTGGAGAAGCTCTCGACGAGGCCGTACTGCTTGCCGTCCTGCTGGAAGGCAGCGAGTGCCGTCGGGTTGTAGACCGAGGTCGAAAAGCCGGTGTCGGCTGATATCAGCGGGGTGAGATCGGCCAGCGCGCCCTTGTCGGCATAGGTGACGAAGTTCTCGAAGTTGAGCTCGAACGCGTCGGGCGCCTGCTTGGCCGCAACGACGGTCTGCAACTTTGTGAAGTAGGCGTCCCAGGCGGCGGTTTCGTAGGTGACCTTGACGCCCGGATGCTCGGCCTCGAAGGCGGCGATGGTGGCGTCGAGTTCCTTCAGGTAATTCGGCGCGGCCGAGAAGGTCATGTACTTGATGGTGACATCTTCGGCCAATGCGGGGGTGATGAGCGCGGTGGCGAGCAGCAACCCGGTGAATGTTCTACGCAGCATGGTCAATTCTCCTCCTTGTGACGTGTGCTTGGTGACGTCTGCTTTTCTTCATTTGAGCCCAGTGTGTGAGAGACCCCGGATTATGTATTTCTGGGCAAATACATAGAGTGCGATGATCGGCACGGTGCCGATGACGGTGCCGGCCATCAGAACGTTCCAATCGGTGGTCCAGCGGCCCTGCAGGGCGCTGAGGCCGAGCGGCAGGGTCATCATCGACTGGTCGGTGGTGATGATCAGCGGCCACAGGAAGCTGTTCCAGCTGGCCATGAAGGCGAACACCGCGAGGGTGGCGAGCGCCGGGCGCGCCAGGTGGATCGCGATGGTGAAAAAGATCCGGATGTAGCCGGCGCCGTCGATGAAGGCGGCCTCCTCGATCTCCTTGGGGAGGCGGAGGAAGAACTGGCGCAGCAGGAAGGTGCCGAAGGCGCCGAAGCTCGAGGGCAGGATCAGCGCCTGGTAGGTGTTGGTCCAGCCGAGGAAGTTCATGATGATGAACAGCGGGGTGAGGGTCACCTGCTGCGGGATCATCAGGGTGGCGAGGTAGGCATAGAACAGCACCGTCCGGCCGCGGAATTCTATGCGCGCGAAGGCGTAGCCCGACATGGCGCAGAATAGGACCATCAGCGCCGTCGAGGTGACCGAGACGAAGATCGAATTGATGAGGAACTGGCCGACCGGGGCCGAGTCGAACACCTTGGCGTAGTTGTCGAGGGTGGCCGGGTCGGGCAGCCATTGCGGCGGGGTGACGAAGGTGGCGCCGGCGGTTTTGAGCGAAGTGGAGACCATCCAGGCGAAGGGGAGGAGCATGATCACCGCGCCGGCGATCAGGATGGCGTAGGTGAGGAGATCGGCGGGACGCAGCGGGGTTTTCTTGCGCTGACTGATAGAGACGGCCCCCTCCCGGCCTCCCCCATGAAGGGGGAGGTGAAGGGTCGAGGCTGTGGCACTGCTGGTGCCAACGGCACGGTGCGGCACCTCCCCCCTTGTGGGGAAGGATGGGAGGGGGCCGTCTGCCAATGGGAGAAGCTCACTCATCGGACCGGTCCAGCTTCTTCTGCAGCAGGTTCTGCGCGATGGTCACCGCAAAAATCAGCGCGAACAGCACCCAGGAGATCGCCGAGGCGTAGCCCATTTTGTAGTAGCTGAAGGCGTTCTTGTAGATCAGCTCGACCATCACCGAGGTGGCGCCGGCGGGGCCGCCCTGGGTCATGATCCAGACCTGGTCGAACACCTGGAACGACGAGATCAGCGAGATGGTGGTGACGAAGAAGGTGGTCGGCGCCAGCATCGGAAAGGTGATCGACCAGAACCGCTGCCAGGGCGTCGCGCCGTCGAGCGCGGCCGCTTCGTAGAGCTGCTCGGGGATATCCTGCAGGCCAGCGAGATAGATCACCGTGACGAAGCCGATATCCTTCCACACCGAGGTGAGAATGACGCCGGTCATCGCCCAGGCCGGATCGAACAGCCAGCCCGGTCCCTTGATGCCGATGGCGCCGAGCGCGAAGTTGACCAGTCCGTATTGCGGGTTGAGCAGCCACTTCCAGATCAGCGACACCGCCACCCACGAGGTGACCACGGGGACGAAGTAGATCGCCCGGAAGACGACGCGGCCCTTGATGCGGCGGTTGAGCAGCAAGGCGAGGCCGAGCGCGATGATCACCACGGCGGGCAGGTAGCCGAGGATGAAGGTGAGGGTGTTGCGCAGCGCGCCAAGCACGGCCGGATCGGCGAGCGCGGTGACGTAATTGTCGATGCCGACCCAGCTGATCTCGCCGATCAGGTCCCACTCGGAAAAGCTGAGCACCAGCGAGGACAGCACCGGGGCCATCAGGAACACCACCATGCCGGCGAGGCTGGGGAGCAGCAACACCGCAAGGGCGACATATTTCGAGCGGTCGGCGGCGGGGCTCATGATTGGCTCCGG
>JBKJMF010000115.1:0-12443 GCA_046596525.1 Devosia sp.
GCGCGTCGTCTCGCTGGTCGATCGCGATCCGGCGCTGAAGACCGATCGCCTCGCTTCCGCGCTGCTCGATTTCGGCGGCGGCAAACAGGCCACCTTCACCTGCTCCACCCAGACCAATCTAAGCCAGTCGCTGGAACTGCTGGGCAGCAAGGGCCGGCTCGAACTGCCGATCCCCTTCACCCCCAATCCCGATACGGCCACCGCCATCCTCATCGACGGCAGCTACGACGTCAGCGGCAATCTCAGCCGCCGCGAGATCATCCCGCCCTGCGACCAATACACCGAGCAGGCCAACGCCTTCTGCCGCGCCATCCTCGACAACAAGCCGCTCGAGTGGGGCGTCGAAGACGCCATCAAGACCATGAAGGTCATCGACGCGGTGTTCGAAAGCGAAAAAACCGGCACCTGGGCAAGGGTGTAGTCGCGAAGCGCCGCCACCCGTTCCTCCCCCGCGTGGCGGGGGAGGGGGACCATGCGCAGCATGGTGGAGGGGGCGGCCACACCCACCGGCGTCATTCCCGCGAAGGCGGGAACCCAGTTGGTGTGCGCCGACCTCTCAGCCATCTCCCCCACTGCGGGGGAGAAAGCGATTTCTTGGGCTTAGCCCTTCGCTAAGTCCTAGAAATCGCAAGAGGGGGGAACGTTTCGGGCACTGGGTCTGCCCTCAGCCGAGTTCCTGGGCAAGTCCAATGAGCAACCCACCAGGCCCGCGGATATAGCTGAGCCGATACACATCCTTGTACTCGACGACTTCGCCCACGAGCTGCGCGCCGCGCTTTCGGAGCCGTTCAAGCGTCTCGTCGATGTCGTCCACCGTGAACATGACGCGGAGGTAGCCCAGCGCGTTGACCGGCGCGTTGCGGTGATCCTCAACGACAGCCGGCCTGATGAAGCGCGAGAGCTCGAGCCGGCTGTGGCCGTCCGGCGTGCACATCATCGCAATCTCGACATGCTGATCGCCGAGGCCCGTAACCCGCCCGGCCCATTCCCCTTCGATCGTCGCCCGTCCTTCGAGCTCGAGGCCAAGCTCGCGAAAGAAAGCGATCGTCTCCTCGAGGTCATCGACGACGATTCCGACGTTGTCCATCCGTTTGATCGCCACGTGTCCAATCTCCAAGGTGTCGTCTAGAACTCACAAGACGGAGGATCGTTTCGGGCACGGTGCTAGCGCACCTCTGGCCCCACCAACCGCTCCACCAGCAACCGGATCCCCGGCGCCACATCCCCCGCGGTCCGCGCCTTCCGCTTGATCCCCCAGGCCGCATCGAGCACCAGCCGGGCCAACCCCTCCGGCTCCTTCGCCCCGGCCTTGCCCAGCTCCTCCGCCACCATCGCGTCGATCACATCCTCGGTGGCCCGCACCTCCGGCCGCACCTTCTCGTGCTCGTCATAAAGCTCGTCAGCATGCGGTGAATCACCAAGCAGCCGGCCAATCGCCTCGTACTTTGCCGAAAGCGCCGCACTCAACCGCACAACCAAGTCGCCGTCGCCCCGCAGCGCCGCGACAAACCCCTCGTGCAGCTCCACCATCAGCTCCGAGACAATCGCCTCGAACACCGCGTTCTTATCCCCGTAATACTTGTAGAGCGTAGGCTTCGCGACCCGCGCTTCGGCCGCAATCGCCTCCATCGAGGTCGCACGTAGCCCCTGGCGCAGGATCAACCGCCGCGCCGCCGAAAGGATCTGCTCTTGCTTGTCGATTTCCGCCACGCCGATTTTCCTTCGCCTACCACTTGAACGAATTGAACGAATTCAGTACATATCGTTCAATTCAACGGAGGGATACCCCAATGTCTGCTAGCGCAATGTCTGACCGCGTCCTGCTCACCGGCATTTCCGGTTTCCTCGGCGGCCATGTTGCCCTGCAACTGCTGGCGCAAGGCTACACCGTCCGCGGCTCGGTGCGCAGCCTCGACAAAGCCGAAAAAGTGAGGAAAACCCTCGCCGCCCACGGCGCCGACACTTCCCGCCTCGAGTTCGTCCCCCTCGACCTGCTCTCCGACAAGGGCTGGACCGAGGCCATGTCCGGCGTCCGCTACCTCCAGCACGTCGCCTCCCCCTTCGTCCTCGAAATGCCCAAGGACAAGAACGACTTGATCCGTCCCGCCGTCGAGGGCACCCGCCGCGCCGTCACCGCCGCGCTCGCTGCCGGCGTCGAGCGCATCGTCGTCACCTCCTCGATTGCCGCTATCGTCTACGGCCACGCCGACCACAGCAGAACTTTCACCACCGCCGATTGGACCAACACCGACAACCCGGCCGTCACCGCCTATCCTGAATCGAAACTGCGCGCCGAGCGCGAGGCCTGGGCCATCGCCGACAGCTTCGGCGCCCGCGACCGGCTCGCCACCATCAACCCCGGCGCCATCCTCGGCCCGCTGCTCGACGAGGATGTCGGCACCTCCGGCGCCCTGGTGCAGCGCCTGCTCAACGGCACGATGCCCGCCGCCCCGAAGATGAGCCTCTCCATCGTCGACGTCCGCGATGTTGCCGCCGCCCAAATCGCCGCCATGACCGCCCCGGAGGCCGGCGGCAAGCGCCACATCCTGTCCGACCGCGAAATGAGCATCTTCGAGCTCGCCACCGCGCTTCGCACCGCCCTGCCCCAGGCCTCTGCCCGCGCCCCGCGCTTCGAACTGCCCAACTGGGTGGTCCGCCTGATGGGCCTGTTCGACCCGCAGATCGCCTCCAACACCGCCGAACTCGGCAACGTCCGCCGCGTCGACGGCAATAGCGGCCGGCTGCTCATCGCCCGCCCGACCATCCCAGGCCCCGACGCCGCCGTCGCCACCGCCCAAAGCCTCATCGCCCAGCGTCTCGTCGCCTGAAAAAAGGACTGGTCCAACGCCGCGAGATTGGCTAATAACCCCGCCATCGAAGCGGGGCTGTAGCTCAGTTGGGAGAGCGCATCGTTCGCAATGATGAGGCCAGCGGTTCGATTCCGCTCAGCTCCACCACTTCGACATCAGCGCCAGTTCGCTAGCTGCTCGTCGGCACATCCACGCTCACCAGCCACCGGTCCTTCCCCAGCCGCCGCTGCGGGGCCTGATGATGGGCGTTATGGCAGAAAGCGCAGACAACGTCGGCGACTATTTCTGGCAATGGCCTCCCACTCCCAACCCGGCGTTCCCGGAAGCCCAGAAGCTCGCGCAACACTACAACAACGCCGGCATCACCCTGGGCCACGCCTACGGACGCGAAGTCGGCCTCAAGTACAAATCCGCCAGTTTCTGGGCTGACCTGCGCGGCGAACTCGAAGGCCCGCTCGGCGATCCCGACCAAAAGAACTGGGCCGGGGCGAATGGATCGATTTCTACATCACCAACCGGCGGCACCTTCTACCGCGGCCACGTGAGCGAATAGTCGGTTGCCGCAGGAAAGGCAGCCAAACCGCCTAGGTGCGGCACTACGAGCGCAGTGCCGCTAGCTGCCATGGCAAAAATCTACACCCATCGGGGATTTCGCCGCTAGCAGCCTTGGAGAATGGGTTTTCACAGTCACCCACCCGTAGTAGACTTCTTGCCGCGGCGCATGAGGGAGGTTGCTATGAAATTTCTGTCTCGCCGCTCGGGCGCCCATCTCCCCAAAGTCACTACTTCGTTTGAAACGGGCATTCGCAGGCTGGCGTGTGTGCTCGTTTCAATATCTGGCCTATTGGGCCTGGCACATCTGCTGAGTCGTTACCTGACCCGTCAAATTACTTCTCCCAACTACACCCAACAATCATGGATCAACTTCATCGACCTCAATGAGGAAGCGGCGCTCGGCGCGTGGTACAGTGCAGCCCTGTGGCTATTGGCGGCGGCGCTGGCGTTCGCGCTGGGGCTGCAGTCCAGACAGCGAGGCCAACCCGTCTGGCAGTGGAATGGCCTTGCCGCGCTCTTCATGTTTTTGTCCCTCGACGAGGGGGCGGCGCTGCATGAGAAGATCGGCAACGTTCTTGAGGACCAGTTGCGTCTGGGTGGCGTATTCTTTTGGACCTGGGTGCTCTACGGCTTCGTGCTGGTTGCGGCGATGGCCGCTCTGTTTGGCAAGTTCCTGCTGACTCTTCCGCGCAAGGCGCTGTGGACCTTCATAACCGCCGCTGCAATCTTCCTGACAGGAGCGCTGGGCTTTGAAATGTACGGGGCGGCCGTTGCCTCGGGCGACAGCCAGTTCCTGCCCGGGCTGGGCTGGTCCGTCTCAGTCTTGCTGGAGGAACTGCTCGAGATGCTGGGGATCATAGTCGCGATTGTAGGGTTGCTGAATCTGCTGAGAGACGGAGGCGAAATTCGCTTCACTACCGCCTGACATTGTGTCGGGCGTTCGGCACGCAGAGCGCTGATGTCCGTTGCCCCGCTCCCTGCACCTGCCGAAACTGCCGCACATTTCCACCGCCTCCGCACCCCCGTTGACAACCCCGCCCCCATCGCGCTCATATGTGGGATCGATCTCATGTCGAGTGCCCGATGGCGACGATTACCGACGTCTCTAAGAAGGCCGGCGTCTCCCGATCCACCGTTTCGCGGCTGATCGCGGGCAACGGCTATGTCTCGGACGAGGCCCGCAAAGCCGTCGAAGCCGCTATCCTCGAGCTTGGCTATCGCCCCAATACCATGGCGCGGGGCCTCCGCTCCAATCGCTCTAACATCATCGGCGGCGTCGTCGTCAACGTCTCGAGCCCGTTCTATGCCCAGATGATCGGTGGCATGCAGGAGACGGCGCGCAAGGCCGGCAGGAGCATCATCGTCGCCTCCGGCTATGCCGATCGCGACGAGGAGGCCCGCGCCATCATCGAGCTGGTCGATCGCGCCTGCGACGGGCTGATCCTCTACCTCGAAAACGCGCTCCGCGACGATGCGCTGGAGATCGTCACACGCTCGAAGATCCCGGTGGTCACCGTTGGCGGCAACGAATGCCCGCCGGCCCGCGCCCGCGTCGCCATCGACAATTTCACCGGCGGCCTCGAAGGCATGCGCCTGCTGCTCACTGAGGGCCACCGCCGCATCATCTATCTCTCCGGTGGCACCATCTACCGCGACACCCACGAGCGCCTGCGCGGCATCGACGCAGCGCTCGCCGAGTTCGGCCTCGGCCGCGACGACATCCTCGTCGAGCACGGCAGCTTCTCCGAAACCTTCGGCCACGAGGCCACTGCCCGGCTGATCGCCGAACGGCCCGAGACCACCGCGATCTTCGCCGGCGACGACGACGTTGCAGCCGGATCGCTCCTCGCCTTGAAGCGAGCCGGCAAGCGCGTCCCAGAGGACATTTCGCTGCTCGGTTTCGACGACAATTTCCACGCCCGCCACCTGACCCCGGCGCTGACCACCGTGCGCCAGCCGGTCGACGAGGCGGGCCGTGTCGCTACCCGCCTGCTGCTCTCCATCCTCGATGGCGAGCCGCCAGCCAATCCGGTCATCACCATTCCCACCGAGCTGATCATGCGCCAGAGCGTCGGTCCGGTGCGGAGCCTTTCGCCGACGTCCCGCGCTGCGGCGTCGGCGCTGACTGCCAGCTGACTACGCCTCAGGAGCTATTCGACTGCACATCGGCCGATCGATATGGGATCGATCTCACAGGGAGAGACTAGCCATGCACCGACTGCGTTTACTGACCCTTCTCGCCGCCACCGCCCTCGCCGGCACAGCCTTCGTCTCGGCCGCCCGCGCCGAAGTGGTGCTGAAGCTGCTCGTCGATCACACCGACGCCTTCAGCGAGAACTTCAACCCCTACAACTACGGCGGCCCTGCCAACATCGTGCAGGATTTCGTCTACGAGCCGCTGTGGATCTACAACGTCTGGTATCCGGAGCAGGATTTCCCGGCGCTCGCCACGTCCTACGAGTTCAACACCGATCTCACCGAGATCACCTACCACCTGCGCGAGGGCGTGAAGTGGTCTGACGGCGAGCCGTTCACCGCTGACGACGTGGTGTTCACCTACAACTACAACGTCGCCCATCCGGATTTTCAGATCGGCTTCGATATCTACAACAAGGACTCCGATGCCGGCTCGCTGATCGGTGTCGAGAAGGTCGACGACTACACCGTCAAGTTCAAGATGAACCGGCCGAACTCGCTGGCACACATGGGCATCGGCATCATCATGCCGCTCCCCGAGCATATCTGGAGCAAGGTCGATGACCCGCGCAACTTCGCCAACTCGGCGCCCGTCGCCACCGGCCCGTTCACCGCGATCACCGACTTCTCGCGCTCGTCGTTCAAGATCTGCCGCAACGAGCTCTATCGCGATAACGCCACCAACAAGATCGATTGCCTGCAATACCCGCAGCTCTCGACCAACGAGCAGGTGATCGCCGCGGTCTCGGCCGGTGACCTTGACTGGGCCGGTGACGGCATCACCGATCCGGATATCACCTTCACCCCCAAGAGCGAGCACAACCACTACTGGCTGCCGCCCGAGGGCAACGTCAACCTGCTGCTCAACACCACGCGGAAGCCGTTCGACAACCTCGAGTTCCGCAAGGCCGTCAGCATGGCGATCGACCGTGAGACGCTGGTCACCGTGTCGACCTTCGGGCTCACCACGCCGACGCTCTATCCGATCGGTTCGGGCGAACTCTACAAGGACTGGTACGATGCCGCGGCGCTCGAGCCCTACAAATACCTGATGGCCTACGACCCGGCAGCGGCCAAGGGTGTGCTCGATGCCGCGGGCTTCGTCGACAAGGACGGCGACGGCTGGCGCGACAACCTCGACGGCACGCCGATCACCTTCAACATCGAAGTGCCCTCGGGTTGGACCGACTGGGTGAACTCGGTGCAGACCATCTCGGAGAACCTGCAGGATATCGGCGTCAATGCCAGCCTGCAGACCCCCGAGGAAGGCGCCTGGTTCGAAACCATCGCGACCGGCAACATGGACGCCTACATGATGTGGACCGAGACCTCGTCCACCCCGTGGGTGACCTACAACCGCATGTTCTCGCCGCGCAACATGATCCCCGGGCAGATCGACGCCCAGGGCTTGCACCAGATGCGCATCCCCGAGATCGAGGAACTGCTGGCCAAGGCGTCTCTCACCGCCGACGTCGCCCAGCAGAAGGCTGAGATCCAGGCCGTGGAGAAGATCGTCGCCGAGAAGCTCCCGGTGATCTCGCTGTTCTCCAACCCGAGCTGGTACGAGTATTCCACCCGTAACTTCACCGGCTGGGTGAACGCCGACGATCCGCGCTACCGCCCGATGGTCAATGGCGGCACCCACGAGCGGGTCAAGCACGTGCTGAGCCTCGTTCCCGTGGCCGCCAACTAGCGCATAGTGTCGGTGGGCGCCTCACAGCGCCCGCCGCCCTTTTCGGGAGGTCAGGGATGCGGTTCATCCTTCAGCGGCTCGCCTTCTACTTCGCGGCCTTCGCCGTGGCGATCACGCTCAATTTCTTCATTCCGCGCTGGATGCCCGGCGATCCGACGACCCGGCTGTTCCTGTCGCTGCGCGGCCGGCTGCGCCCCGACCAGATGGCCGAGCTGAAAAAGGCCTATGGCTACGATGGCCCGCTGCTCGACCAGTTCCTGATCTACCTCAACAACCTGGCGCATCTCGATTTCGGCATCTCGACCATCAACTTCCCGGAGCCGACCGCCGACCTGCTGTTCTACGCCGCCGGCTGGACCCTGGTGCTGGTCGGACTCGCCACCACCATTGCCTTCGTCCTCGGCACGGTGATGGGCATCTACTCGGCCTGGCACCGCGGCGGCTTCTTCGACTCGGTGTTCACCCCGATCAACGTCATGCTGAACGCCTTCACTCCGGCCATCGTCGGGCTGGTGCTGTTCTATTCGCTGTCGATGCAGCTGCAGTGGTTCCCGCTGGGCCGCGCCCACGACCTCGACCTCACCCCATCATTCGATCCCGCCTTCATCCTCGACGTGCTGTGGCACGCAGCGTTGCCGGTGCTGTCGATCGTCTTGGTCACCTTCGGCTCGTGGCACCTGGGCATGCGCAACACCATGATCAACCTGCTCAACGAGGATTTCGTCATCCTCGCCAAGGCCAAGGGTCTGTCCGACAGCCGGGTGCGCTATCGCTACGTGGCGCGCAACGCCATCCTGCCGCAGATCACTTCGCTGGCGCTGTCGATCGGCTTCGTCCTCGGCGGCGCGCTGATCACCGAGGTGGTCTTCAACTATCCCGGCCTCGGCAAGTTCACCCTCTCGGCCATCCAGGCGCGCGACTACACCTTCATCCAGGGCCAGTTGCTGCTGCTGACCGCCAGCGTGCTGGTCGCCAACCTGATCTCCGACATCCTCAACCTGATCTTCGATCCACGCCTTCGTTCGGCGGGAAGGGCCTGACGCGATGAACGCCATCGACCCCATCTCACTCCCCCAGAACCCCGCCCCCTCCCCGTCGGAGCTGATGCAGGAGCTCGGCCTCAAGCGCCGCGCCGGCTGGACCAGCCGGCTGCCCGCCGGCCTCGCCGTGTTCATCACCAACCGCAAGGGTCTCATCGGTTCGCTCATCCTGCTCGGGCTGATCCTCACCGCGCTCTGCGCCCCGCTGCTCGCCACCCACGACCCCAACCGCCGCGCCGGCAAGCCGCATGTGCAGCCGAGTTACGAGTACGTGCTCGGCACCACCCGGGTCGGCAAGGACGTCTACAGCCAGTTGGTCTACGGCGCCCGCACCAGCCTCACTGTCGGCTTCATCGCCGGGGCCGCCGCCACCATCATCGGCGCCTGTTTCGGCATCGCTGGCGGCTACCTCGGCGGCCGGGTCGACGAGGTGCTGACCTTCTTCGTCAACGTCGTGCTCGTCTTACCGGCGCTACCGCTCATCATTGTCTTTGCCGCCTTCATCGAGGAGGCGAGTCCATGGCTGATCGGCCTGATCCTCGCCGCCACCGGCTGGGGCTGGTCCGCCCGCACCATCCGCACCCAGACCCTGGCGCTCCGCACCCGCGAATTCGTCCTCGCCGCGGAACTCCTCGGCGAGAGCACCTGGCGCATCATCTTCCGCGAGATCCTCCCCAACATGCTGAGCTTCATCATCGGCGGGTTCGTCCTCGGCACCATCTACGCCATCCTCGCCGAGGCCGGGCTCGAGTTCATCGGGCTGGGCGATCCGAGCGCCGTCACCTGGGGCACCATGCTGTTCTGGGCCCAGAAGAACGTTGCGCTCGAAACCGGCGCCTGGTGGGAAGTCTGGCCCGCCTGCGTCGCCATCATGGTCACCGGCGCCGCGCTCGTCCTCGTCAATTTCGCTGTCGACGAGATCACCAACCCGCAGCTGGCGGCCACCCGCCGCATCGGGCCGATCCGCAAGTTCCTGCGCCGCCGCGGAAGGGGTGCCGATGTCTTCTGAAGCCAACCTGCTCGAGGTCCGCAACCTCACCGTCGACTATGTCGGCGCCGACTCGGTGTCGCGGGCCGTCAACGGCATCGACTTCGACATCCGCCCCGGCGAGGCCTTCGGGCTGGCGGGCGAGAGCGGCTGCGGCAAGTCCACCGTCGCCTTCGCGCTCGCCCGCCTCACCCGGCTCCCCGGCCTCGTCAGTGGCGGCGCCGTCCGCTTCAACGGCGAGGACGTGCTGAGCTTTTCCGCCGAGCGCCTCCGCCGCTACCGCTGGAGCGAAGTCAGCTTCGTCTTCCAGTCGGCCATGAACGCCCTCAACCCGGTGATCAAGGTCTCCGAGCAGATCGAGGACGCCATCCTCGCGCATCGCCCGAAGGCCCGCCGCGCCGAAACCCTCGCCCGCGCCGCCGAACTGTTCGAGCTGGTCGGCATCAGCCCGCGCCGGCTCGACGATTACCCGCACCAGTTCTCCGGCGGCATGCGCCAGCGCATCTGTATCGCCATGGCGCTGGCGCTCGAACCCAAGCTGATCATCATGGACGAACCCACCACTGCGCTCGACGTGGTGGTGCAGCGCGACATCATCGAGCAGATCTGCGAACTCAAGGCCCGCTTCGGCTTCTCGGTGCTGTTCATCACCCACGACCTCGGGCTGATGATCGAGTTCTGCGACCGCATCGGCGTCATGTACGCCGGCGAGCTGGTTGAAGTGGCGCCCGCCAGCTCCATCCTCACCGCTCCGCAGCACCCCTACACCCGCGCTCTCGGCCGCTCCTTCCCACCACTGACCGGACCGCGCGTCCGCCTCGAAGGCATTGCGGGCTCACCCCCAAGCCTCAGCGCCCTGCCAGAAGGCTGCCGCTTCTCGCCCCGCTGCGGCGAAGCCATCCCGGTCTGCACCCGCCTCGTCCCCGAACTCCGCCCCACGCCCGCCACCGGAGGAGAAGCCGCATGTCACCTCCTGTCATGACTGCCGATCCCATCCTCGAAATGCGCGACGTCGACATGAGCTTCATGCTCGGCGGCCTCGTCGGCAAGCGCACCATCCTCCGCGCCCTCACCGGCATCTCGCTGAAGCTCACCCCCGGCCGCGCCCTGGCGCTGGTCGGCGAATCCGGCTCGGGCAAATCCACCTGTGCCCGCATGCTGGCGCGGGTCTACGAGCCCGCCGCGGGCCAGATCGCCTTCCACGGCGCCGAAATCGGCAAGCTCACCGGCAAGGCGCTGACCGATTACCGCGCCGAAGTGCAGATGATCTTCCAGGATCCGTTCGGCTCGCTGAACCCCACCCAGTCCGTCGCCTACATCCTCGAACGCCCGCTGAAGATCCACCGCCCCGGCCTGACGAGGAAAGAAGTCCGCGAGCAAAGCGAAGCCCTCCTCGCCCAGGTCGGCCTCGTCCCCGCCGCCGAGTTCCTGAAGCGCCGTCCGCATGAACTGAGCGGCGGCCAGCGCCAGCGCGTCGCCATCGCTCGGGCGCTGTCGGTCGAGCCCACGGTGCTGCTCGCCGACGAGCCCACCTCGATGCTCGACGTCTCGGTCCGCCTCGGCATCCTCAACCTGCTCGAGGACCTGAAGCGCGACAAGAATCTCGCCAGCCTCTACATCACCCACGACATCGCCACGGCCCGCTACTTCGCCGAGGAAACCGCTGTCATGTATGCCGGGCACCTCGTCGAGCAGGGCCCCAGCGAGGCGATCACCGACAACCCGCGCCACCCCTACACCCAGCTGCTCATCGCTGCGGTGCCCAACCCCAGCAACAAGATCACCGGCAGCGCCGTGCGTCGCGCCGCCGACATCCCGCTATGGACCGCCGAAAGCCGCGGCTGCCCCTTCGCCGCGCGCTGCCCGCGCGCCACCGACATCTGCCGCGAAACCATGCCCACCCCGACTGCTGTCGGCGACGGCCACATGGCCCGCTGCCACCACCTCTGACCGGATCACCCCAGATGAACCAGCTCCTGGCGATCAACGCCCAGTATCCTGCGCTCTTTTCCAGCCGCGCCATCGCCACCAACCAGGTCGGCTACGAGGCCGCGGAACCCAAATTCGCCGTGCTCGCCCTCGGCGAGGGCCCCGACTTCACCGCCCTCCGCCTCCGCGACACCGCGACCGGCGACGTCGTCTTCGAAACCACCCCCGGCCACGCCGCCGGCGTCGAAAGCTGGAAGGCCCAGCGCTACCAGACCGCCGAGTTTACCGCCTTTGTCGGCACGGGCCGCTTCATCCTCGAAGCCCTCGACAGCACCGGCGCCCGCCTCGTCTCCGAGCCGTTCGAGATCGCCGAAAAGCTCTACGCCGAGCGCTTCCCACCCGCGCTGCTGCGCTACTTCCAGAGCCAGCGCGCCGCCGAACCCTATGATAGCGCCGACCGCGCCATCGCCTTCATCGGCAACAAGCGCAACGCTCGCGCCGACGTGCACGGTGGCTGGTACGACGCCTCGGGCGACGTCTCGAAATACCTGAGCCACCTGAGCTACGCCAACTTCATGAACCCCCAGCAGACCCCGCTGGTCGTCTGGGCGCTGTCGAAGGCCGCGGTCTGCCCGCATATCGACGCCAGCCTCCACGCCGTCTTCCGCGCCGAAGCCCTGTGGGGCGCCGATTTCCTCGTCCGCATGTGCGACCCCGCCGGCATGTTCTACATGACCGTGTTCGACCGCTGGTCGGGCGACACCGCCCAACGCGAGATCTGCTCCTACTCCACCCAGAAGGGGGTGAAGCACGACACCTGGGAATCCGGCTACCGCCAGGGCGGCGGCATGGCCATCGCCGCCCTCGCCCGGGCCGCGCGGCTAAAGCAGGACGGCGAGTTCACCGCCGCAAAATACCTCGAAACCGCCGAGCGCGCCTTCGCCCACCTCGAAGAACACAACCTCGAGTATCTCGACAACGGCGAAGAGAACATCATCGACGACTACTGTGCCCTGCTCGCGGCCACCGAGCTCACCCGCTCGACCGGCAAGCCCGAATACCTGGCGAAGGCCGGCGAACGCGCCCACAGCCTGCTCGACCGCCTCACCGGCGGTCACGGCTATGACGGCTGGTGGCGCGCCGACAACGGCACCCGCCCCTACTTCCACGCCTCCGACGAAGGCTTGCCGATCGCCGCGCTGGTCGACTACCTCGCCATCGCCCCCGAGGCC
>JBKJMF010000216.1:0-7376 GCA_046596525.1 Devosia sp.
TGGTGCCGCGGCCCGAGCCCGAGTCGCGCTTGCCGCCGACACTGATTTCCCAGTTGAAGCGGTAGATGCAGGAGGCGGCGGCGTCCCCTTCCGCAATCCATTCGAGCTGGTCGAGCCAGTAACGCTCGCTGGGCCCCATCACCTGCCACGTGGCCTCGAACGCCGCACGGATGGCATCGATGCCGCTGTGCGTGCCGTTCGAGAACCAGAACGTCGCGTCCGGCGCGATGAGGTCAGTCAGCCGGTCGAAATCTTGAAGGTTGATGCGGTCGGTGTAGGTCTGAAGCACGTCCCTGGCCGACATCGCATCCTCCTCAGTCCGGCAGGCTGAACTCGAGGAGCAGGTTGCGCTCCCAGTCGTTGAAGTTGTTGTCCGAGACCAGCGTGATGCGGGTCGAGCCATCCGGCGCGGCGTGGACGGCAAGGGCTTCCATGTTGTCGATGTCGCCGCCGGCAGCGTGCAGCAGCTGTTCGCCCTGCATGTGGGCGCCGGCCTTCACCTCGGCGGCGGGGATGCGGACCAGCCGCATCTGGAAGGCGAGCAGCGCAATGCCGCGCTCCAGCACCAGCAGGTCGCCGTTGGGCATGAAGGCGCAATCGGTAGGGTTGGTGCCGTCGCCCGAGATGTAGCTCAGCGGACCCTTGTCGTTCTGGCCGAGCAGATAGGCAGAATGCTGGCCGTCATCGTCGATGATGCCTTCGGTCAGCAGCAGGGTCGAACCGGCGATCGGCGAAGTGGCCGGGGCGATGCACACCGCCTCCAGCGTCTCGTTGGTGCGGGTGTCGGTCAGCCATTTCGGGATGTTGACCTCGCGGGCAGCGCCCTGCGGGAGGCCGTCGACCAACGCGAAATCGGCGACGCGGGTGAGGTTTTCGAAGCCGACGCGCACGGCGCTCGGCTTGCCGTCACGGACGATCACCGCCAGCGCCTCGGCATCGCGGGTATAGGCGCGCGGCAACTCGGTGCCCCTGGAGTTCTGGATCGGCTCGATCTTGACACCGATCAGCCCCATCGGCCGCGCCGCCTCGTCATAAAGCAGCTGGCCGGAAACGAAATTACCGCGATCCGATACCATCACCAGGCGCCCATCGGGGCCGGTGAAGCCGAGGCCGGAGAGGCCGCCGAAGGTGTCGGTCTGGCTCTGCATCTCTATACCGCCGCGCCAGACGAGCCCCTGCACGCGCTGGCCGATGCCGGCGGACATGAAGCTGCCGATGGGGACCGAGGTCACGATCTCGTCGTCCGCCCGGGCCCCCAGCCCGGCGGCGGCCAGCATGGCGGCGCCTGCGCTTGCGATCAGCAGTGCCGCTCCGGCGAGACGCGAGGCACGCCGTGCTGCGGTCATCCGTATCGACTCTTGCGGAAGGCCCCCTGGGGCTCCTCGTCGAACAGCGAGGCCAACTCGTCGGTCAGCGCCCCGGCCAATTCCTCGGCGTCCAGCAGCGTCACGGCACGCCGGTAGTAGCGCGTGACATCGTGGCCGATACCGACCGCTACCAGCTGCACGGCGGAGCGGGTCTCGATGTCTTCGATCACCTGGCGCAAATGGGCCTCGAGATAGTTGCCGGCGTTGACGCTCTGGGTCGAGTCGTCGACCGGAGCGCCATCCGAGATCACCATCAGGATACGACGATTTTCGGACCGCGCCAGCAGGCGTTTGTGCGCCCATTGCAGCGCTTCGCCGTCAATGTTTTCCTTCAGCAGCCCCTCGCGCATCATCAGCCCGAGGTTGCGCCGCGCGTGCCGCCAGGGCTCGTCGGCTGCCTTGTAGATGATGTGGCGGATGTCGTTGACGCGGCCCGGGTTGGGCGGACGCCCAGCCTCGAGCCAGGCCTCGCGGCTCTTGCCGCCCTTCCAGGCGCGGGTGGTGAAGCCGAGGATCTCGACCTTCACACCGCAACGCTCGAGCGTGCGGGCGAGGATATCGCCGCAGATCGCCGCGATGGTGATCGGGCGGCCGCGCATCGAGCCGGAATTGTCGAGCAGCAACGTCACCACGGTGTCGCGGAAGTCGGTGTCGCGCTCTACCTTGAACGAGAGCGCCTGCAGCGGGTCGGTGACCACGCGGGTGAGGCGCGCGGTATCGAGCAGGCCCTCCTCGAGATCGAATTCCCAGCTGCGGTTCTGCTGTGCCATCAGGCGCCGCTGCAGCTTGTTGGCGAGCCGCGCCACGGCACCGGCGAGATTCTCCAGCTGCTTGTCCAACAGGGCGCGCAGCTGGTCCAGTTCCTCGGGCGGGCAGAGGTCGGAAGCGCGGACGATCTCGTCGAACTTCTGGGTGAAGATCTTGTAGTTGAAGACGTTCTGGAACTCTTTGGCATTGGCGCCGGGCGGCGGCGGATTGGGCTGATCTTCGCCCGATTCCGAACTGTCGTCGTCGTCGGTCTCGGAGAAGTCCATCTCTGCGCCTTCGACTTCGCCCTGCTCCTCAGACTGGCCGGGAGTCTGGTCCTCGTCGGCCTCGGCGTCCTCGCTCTCCCCCTCGCCCTGCTCGGGGTTCTTCTCGTCGTCCTGGCCGCGCTCGGGCTCCTGGTCGTCGCCCTGTTCCGAATCGTCGCTCTCGCCGTCGTCGAGATCGCTGTCGGGTACGAGGCTCAAATCGCGCAGCAGCTGCCTTGTGGCGCGGCTGAACAGGTCCTGGTCCTCGAACTTGGTCATCAGCGTGGTCAGCGAATTGCCGGCCCGCTCTTCGATTTCCTTCTTCCACAGCTGGACGATGGCATTGCCCGAGGGCGGGATCGTCACCCCGGCGACGCGTTCGCGCAGGATCAGCCCCAGCGCCTCGGCCAGCGGGGCGTCGGCCTTGTCGCTGACTTCCGCGAAGTTCTGGCGGAACAGCCGGTCTTCCAGCATTTCGTGGATATTGCCGGTCATCCCCGGCATGCGGATGCAGCCAAGCGCCTCGACGCGGGCTTGCTCCAGTGCATCATAGGCGGCGCGAGCCTCGGGCTCCGCGGGAGCACGCTTGCGGTGGGTATCCGGGTTGTGGCTGGCGAGCCGCATGGCCATGGCGTCGCCCTGGCCGCGGGCGATGGCGATGTCGCGCTGCGTCGGCAGGCGGGGCAGGTTCGCGAGCCGTGCCTTGTCCGCGGTGAGGATCGGGCGGTCGGCAGAGAACGTCACCTCGAGGTCGCGCTTGCCGCCAATGGCGCGCACCGCGGCGCCCATCGCCGATTTGAACGGGGCGGTGGTGTCGGGCTTGTTCGGCTTTGAGCGCGGCGGAGGGGCCATCAGTGTTCTCGTTGGGCAGGCTTGGTCAGGGACATCAAAAGGAACATCGGGCGGGTCAGCTCGGTTGCCCGCCATTCGGGATGGGCAGCGAACTGTTCGTCCGAGGGCTTCCACTCATCGACGGCACGGTACCGGAAACCGGCGCCGGTGAGGATGTTCAGCATGGTTCCGATGGTGCGGTGATACTTCACGATGCCATCGACGATCCAGTTGGTGACGCGTCGGCCCTCGATCAGGTAGTCGGCAATGGCAAACGCCTCGCGGCCGTCGGCGGCGGTGACCCATTCGGGCTCGGCGCGGGCGGCATAGATCGGGTGCTCGACGGAGAACAGCAATTGGCCGCCTGGCGCAAGAGCCTCGGACAGCATCGCGCTGATGCGGCCGAAGTCCTCGACATAGTGCAGCGCCATCGAGCTGACGATCAGGTCGGCGCTCGCTGGTTCAAGCACCAGTTCGTCGAGATTGCCGCGCGCGTAGGTAACGGAGGGGCTTTTTGTCTCGGCCACAGCCCGCGCCAGCATCTTTTCGCTGAGGTCGATGCCGAGCACGGAAGTCGCGCCCTTGTCGCCGAGCCAGCGGCTCAGCTGGCCGAAGCCGCAGCCCAGATCGACGACGCGCTTGCCGGCGATCTCTGGCAACAGGGCACGCAGCGCCGGCCACTCGCTGGTGGCCTCGAGGCCGTCACGCGAGCGGGGGAATTCGCTGTACCCGGCCAGAAACTTCGGGTCGTCGTAGATGTTCTGGGCCAAAGCGGCCTCCGACTAGAGCGCTTCACCGTTTCAGTGAAACGTCGAAACGCTCCAAGTTACTGATCTTGTCGCGCTTTCGAGGCGGAAAAGTCTGCAACTTTTCCTGAAAGCGCTCAGGCGGTCACCGCCAGGTTGGCTGCCGATTCCGGCAGGTCTTCACCGAACACGCGCTGGTAGAACTCGGCCACCACGGGGCGCTCGAGCTCGTCGCACTTGTTGAGGAAGGTCAGCCGGAAGGCGAAGCCGAGGTCGCCGAAAATCTCGGCATTCTCGGCCCAGGTGATCACCGTACGTGGGCTCATCACGGTCGACAGGTCGCCGTTGATGAAGGCCTGGCGGGTGAGATCGGCAAGCCGGACCATGTTGGACACGATCTTCTTGCCCTTCTCACCGGTATACGCCTTGGCCTTGGCGAGGACGATCCCGACTTCCTTGTCGTGCGGCAGGTAGTTCAGCGTGGTGACGATCGACCAGCGGTCCATCTGGCCCTGGTTGATCTGCTGGGTGCCGTGATAGAGGCCCGACGTATCGCCCAGACCGATGGTGTTGGTGGTCGAGAACAGCCGGAAGGCCGGGTGCGGGGTGATGACGCGGTTCTGGTCGAGCAGCGTCAGCCGGCCCTGGGTCTCCAGCACGCGCTGGATCACGAACATCACGTCCGGACGGCCGGCGTCGTACTCGTCGAACACCAGCGCGATGTTGTTCTGTACCGCCCACGGCAGGATGCCGTCACGGAACTCGGTGATCTGCTTGCCGTCCTTGACCACGATCGCGTCCTTGCCGACCAGATCGATACGCGAGACATGCGCGTCGAGGTTGACGCGGACCGTCGGCCAGTTGAGCCGCGCCGCGACCTGCTCGATATGGGTCGATTTGCCGGTGCCGTGGTAGCCCTGCACCATGACGCGGCGGTTGAAGGCAAAGCCCGCCAGGATCGCCAGCGTGGTATTGCGGTCGAACAGATAGTCCGGGTCGAGAGGCGGCACATGGCCGTCAGCTTCGGCATAGCCCATGACCTTCATATCGCTGTCGATGCCAAAGGTTTCGCGGACGGAAAATTGCTTGTTCGGCAGATTGGTAATTTCAGGCATTTCACGAGGCTCGCGGGAGGAAATAGGTCAAGACGGCTGCCTTGGCGGTTGCTGGGCTCTATAGCAGCATCGGGTGCGCGGCGGTAGGGCCGCGCGACAATCAGGCGCCGGTCTTCAGGCGCATTGCCGCCGCGCCATGTCCAACAGCAGTGGGCACTTGATCGCGGTTATTGGCGGCGCGAATGCGGCCATAACAAAGATTCATCCCCGCAGGCCGCCTGGGCGGGGCGACCTCAGCGGTTGACGAAGCCCTTGGTCTTGAGGTGCGCGTAGGCGGCGATGATGGCGCGCAGCCGGTCTTCGGAGCTCTTGTCGCCGCCATTGGCGTCAGGGTGGTGGATCTTCACCAGCGCCTTGTAGGCGCGCTTCACGTCGTCGGCCTTGGCATAGCCCTTGAAGCCGAGGGTTTCGAACGAGCGGCGATCCTGCTCGTGCAGCGGTTTGACGCGCTCTTCCACCGGGGCGCGCTGCTGGTGGCGGGCATAGCGGGCGAACACGCCGAACGGGTCGTTGACGCGCTTCGAGTCCGGGTTGCGTGGCGGCGCGCCGCGCGGCATGCGCGGCGCCGGGCCTGCCTCGGGCTTGGAGCCAAAGCCCCAACTCGGGCGGCCGTCGGACTGCCTTTCGGCCTGCACGTGGTTCTCCATCTCCTCCGGCTTCATGCCGTCGAAGAAGTTGAACACGTGATTGTAGTGGCGCACGTGCTCCAGGCAGAAGTGGTGATACTGCCCAACGGCACGGTTGCCCTTGGGGGCCTTATAGAGGCCGGGCTGGTCACACCCCTCCCATCCACATGCCGGCACTTCGGCGCGCGCTTCGGGTTCCGGGTGCCGCGAACGGATCCGGATGCGGTCAAAGTACTTGGAATCCAGCTTCATCAATCCTAGTTACGGGGCCTCTGCCACGCCTCAAACTGAACCGGTATCCATATGTCCGTTCGCGACACGATTGCAGAAAAACTTTCGGTCAAATTCGCGCCGACCCATCTTGAAGTGATCGACGAGAGCGAGAAACACAGAGGACACGGTGGTTATCGCGAGGGCGGGGAAACGCATTTTCGCGTCCGCATCGCCTCTCCCGAGTTCGCAGGCAAGTCACGTCTCGCACAACATCGTGCCGTGATGGAGGCGCTCGACGCCGAACTCAAGGGCGGCGTCCATGCCCTGGCCGTCGAGGTTGTCGGCCTCGCCAGCTAGTCGTCAGTGATCATTGGATGATCGAAATATGGGGCGCCGGCCTGCCCTCTGCAACTCCGGCAATCTGATGGCGGCAGCCTAGCCCACTCAGGTGACAATCGAATTGCGCCACGTCGGAGCCCCTGAACCACCTTTGCGGCCAAAGCCGGGCGAAGCCGTGGCGCCGCCGCCGCTTTGTCTCCGAACTATCGCCCAAGGTCTTGCCTAGCACTCGTCTCGCAGACAGACTTGGAGGGCGACATGTCCACTTTGAAGACGGCGGTCCTCGCGGCCGTCATGGCGCTATGTGCGGTACCCGGGGCAGCATTCGCGGCCGAGAGCAATGTACAGCTGATCATCGGGGGCGAGGCCTATGACGGGCCGCCCAAGTTCGAGGTGACTTTCGACGGCAAGGTGCTGGGCGAAGGCGCGGTCAACGCGGCCATCGACACCGCCACGGCGGGACGTTTCGCCGATGCGGCCGACAAGACCCCCTACGTGCAGAGCTTCGCCTTCGATATCCCGGAGGACGTGTTCAAGCCGGGCGGCGAAGTGCGGGTGCGGCTGGTCAACGAGGCCTATGGCGGCGATGGCTCCAACCGCGACCGCAATCTCTATCTAGCGGCTGTGGCGGTGAACGGCAGGGCCGTTACGGTCTCGGGGCTTTCGACGCAGGGCACCACGGCCAACACGGAGAACGAGCTACTGGGCGAGTTTCTGGTGCTGCGCGACGGCAATGTGGAAGGCGTCTCGCGGGCGCCGACCGGCGGCTGGCCACTGCCCGACGCCACTATTGCAGCCGTGCAGCCAGCGCCGGAAGCGGTGACCACCGAGGTTGCCGCAGTGGCAGAAGTCGCCGAGGAGGCAAGCGCGCCTGCCACCAAGCCGCCGGTGGCAGTGACGGCGCTGCGGCTGCCGGAATCGGCGGTCGACGAAAAGGTGATCGACGAGAAGCCAGTCGAAACGGCAAGTCTAGCCGCGACTGCAGCGCCGATGGCGAACCCGGCCTGCGATCGCGACGAACTCTACAACGTTGTCGGCTTCAACGAGAACTCCAACGACCTGACGCCCAAGCTGATGAAGCGGCTCGACCAGATCGTCGCCGATATCGGCGAGCAGAAATGCCAGG
>JBKJMF010000261.1:0-16721 GCA_046596525.1 Devosia sp.
GCACCGGCGCGTCCCCGATGCTATCGAGCGCGCCGGGCCGGCATAGCTCAGTTGGTAGAGCAACTGATTTGTAATCAGTGGGTCGCGAGTTCGATTCTTGCTGCCGGCACCATTCAAACTTAGGCCTCGGTGGGTTTCTGGCTCTCGAGCCACTTTCGGGCAACCCCGATTTGCAGCCCTGAGGCTGGCGGCAGGTCGCCCCGCCGACGTCCCAGCCGAATCCATGTGGTGTATCTGGGCAACAATTGACCCGGCCACCTTGACGGCGCTACGGTGTATTCCACTTGCGGCACTGATATTCGCGCAATCAAGCGAAAGTCGTGATCATGCAATACCTTGCACGAAGAGAATTCATCCTAAGCAGCGCGGCTCTCACCGCGATGGCGGTACTGTGAACGCACCCGGCGTATGCTTATCCCGCCCGGTCCGGCGAAACGGTTATTCCATGGCTCGACCAGCCGACTGAGAACCTGGAGCCCGTTGGGGTCCAGACTCAGCTGGTGTGGGAGGACCTCGACTCCTGGATCACCCCTAATGACAAGTTCTTCTCGATCTCGCATTTCGACCGGCCAACGATCGATGCGAGCACCTGGAAGCTCGCGGTGGACGGGCTCGTCGAAAAGCCCTTGAGCCTGACGCTCGAGGACATCAAGGCCCGGCCGCGGCAAGAGGTGGTTTTCACCATCGAGTGTTCCGGAAATCACGGACTGACATTCTTCACCGGTGGCATCGGCAATGCCAAGTGGGCCGGAACGCCGCTTGCGCCGATTCTCGAAGAGGCGGGAATTCGTGAGGGCGGCATAGAGGTGGTCTTCTGGGGTACCGATGCTGGTGAGATCGAAGTCCGCGACCAGAAAATCAAGCAGAACTTCGCCCGCAGCATGTCGGTCGAGGACGCCATGAGTCCCGACAACATCCTCTGCTACGAGATGAATGGGGCGGCGTTGCCAGAGCCGAACGGCGCGCCGCTGCGACTGATCGCGCCGGGCTGGTACGGCATCGCCAATGCCAAGTGGCTGAAGCGGATCGAGATACGCGACCGCCGCCTCGAGAGCCTGTTGATGGGACGCGACTACGTCACCCTCCGGAAGGAGGAGCATAATGGCGAGACGGTCTGGGCCGAGACCTCGGTTGGCCGCGCACGCCTCAAATCGGCACCGGCACGGGTGACACAGCTCGGCTCGGACTACCGCATCATCGGGGTGGCCTGGGGGGCGCCGATAGACCGGGTCGAGGTGAAGGTCGACGACGGTGAATGGATGCCTGCGACTATCGACCATACCGAGGAGGCCGAGCACGCCTGGAAGATATGGTCGCTCGACTGGCCGAGTCCTTCGGCGGGAGAGCATACCGTGACCTCGCGCGCCATCAACACTTCTGGAGCGATCCAGCCGGCCATGGACGACCCCATTATCGCGAACAAGCAGACCTATTGGGAGAGCAACGGCCAAGTTACGCGGCGCATCAGCGTCGGCTGAGGCGGTCCCCTGGAGGCTGACCGCTTGGGGGTGACCGCTTGCCGGCACGGCACCTTGCAACTTCCAAGTGGCACAGATCCCCCCGCGGGCGGCGACGGCTTGTCTTAGATGTGGCATCCTCGGCGTGCAAAAATCCGGCTGGTAGGTGATTCACCGGCACAGAGGGCGCCTTGCGGGGTAGACGAAGAGTATCGCTTCCGGCTCGTATCCTACCTCGGCACGCCGCCTTCTATTGGGGCGTCGGCGCGGGGGCGGTGGCGTTTGCCGTGTGCCTGTTCCTCTCACCCAAATATGCCGTGGCTGTGGGCGCCAATGCCATGTTCGTCACCTATCTGGCGCTTGTGGCGATCGAGTTTCCCAGCCTGACGGCCGAGTTCCTGCAGCAACGGCCCGATGACGCTGATTCTCCGGTGGCCGCAATCTTCTCGATCGTCGCCCTGGTTGTGGTGGTTGCCGTAATCTTCCTGTTCCTGGCGCTGAATGGCGGGCAGGGTACCGAGCCACTCGAGATCGCTGCCAGCGTCGCCTCCGTGCTGTTCGGTTGGTTCACCGTGCACACCATGGCGGCGCTGCACTATGCGCACGAGTACTATCTCGATGCGCCCGGCCAGAAGGGCGGAGTGCTCGCCGGATTGAAGTTCCCCGGTGAGGAACAGCCGGACGGCGGGGCCTTCCTCTACTTCTCGTACGTGCTGGGCATGACGGCGCAGGTAGCGGACGTCGCGGTGACCTCGAGCACCATGCGCCGGCTGGTTACCATCCACGGGGTCTTTGCGTTCTTTTTCAACACGGTCATTGTGGCAGCGACAGTGAATGTCGTTGTCACGATCGCCGGAGGATAAGGGCCGGTTCGCACGTGCAGCGGGCGGTCCCTGGTGGTTATGGATGCGTAACGGGCAATGATCCCGAGTTTGCGCGCCGGTTTCGGAGAGGAAAACAATCATGAAACGAATTCGCCTTCTGGCCTTGCCGGTCGCACTGTCGCTGGGGCTGCTGCTCGCGGCTTGCGACAACAACAGCCCACCACCCCCACCGGCAGCCCAGGCGCCCGCGACGACCACGACCGCCGACGCCGACAAGGCTGCGGCCGAGCAGAAGGCCGCCGAGGAGAAAGCGGCGGCGGATAAGGCGGCGGCGGACAAAGCTGCCGCGGATAAGGCCGCTGCCGATAAGGTCGCGGCAGACGCCAAGGCTGCGGAGGAGAAGAAGGCGGCCGAGGCCGCAGCAGCTGCGAAGGCCGCCGAAGAGAAGAAGGCTGCTGATGCGGCTGCGGCAGCCAAAGCCGCCGAGGAGAAGAAAGCCGCCGAGGCTGCGGCCGCCGCCAAGGCGGCCGAGGAGAAGAAGGCGGCCGAGGAGAAGAAGGCGGCTGAAGCCGCTGCCGCTGCGAAGGCTGCGGAGGCGAAGAAGGCCGCTGAGGTAGCTGCCGTCGCCAAGGTTGCCGAAGAGAAGAAGGCAGCTGAAGCTGCCGCTGCTGCCAAGGCTGCGGAGGAAAAGAAGGCCGCTGAGGCCGCCGCTGCCGCCAAGGCCGCCGAAGAGAAAAAAGCCGCCGAGGCTGCTGCTGCCGCAAAGGCGGAGGCCGACAAGCAGGCCGCCCTCGCTGCTGCGGCGGCCAAGGGCAAGGCTGATGCCGAAGCGGCTGCCGCCGCTGCACCGGCTGCTGCTGCCTCCGACGCCGCGAGCAAAGGCGCCGCCGATGCGGCCGCTGCTGTAGCCGCTGCCGCTGAAGCCGCTCCGGCTGCCATGGCACCCGCCGCTGAAGCCGCAAGCAAGGGTGCTGCCGACGCCGCTGCAGCGGTCGCTGCAGCCGAGGAGCCGGTGATGACGACGCCGGCCATGGGCATCCTGCCGGCCTCAGGTCTGAAGCCGGATACGCGTCTCGCCGTGAACGCCAAGACCGATCAGATCGGCTATCTCGGCGTCTGGGCGCCGGACTACGCCGCCTGCGGCACTGTCGATCAGGCCGGCAGCACCGGTTATGTGGTGATCACCAAGATCAGCATGCGTCAGGGCAGCGATATGGTGCTGGTCGATGCCGTTGCCCTCACCAACGGCAAGGCAAGCCTCAAAGCAGGCGACAAGACCATCGAGATCGTGCAGGCCGGCCATGACGTACTCAGCGTCAACGGCGCGTCACTGGTGCGTTGCACGACGCCCTGATCTGAGGAAACGCTCCGGGGCTGCGGTACGCCGCAGCCCTTCCTACTCGGCCTTGCGGCCGGCAGTCGCCGCGAACAGCGCGATGGCCGCCGCGTTCGAGACGTTCAGCGATTTGATCTTCCCCGGCATATCGAGCCGCACCATCTCGTCGCAGAGTTCGCGCGTCCGCTGCCGCAAACCCTTGCCTTCCGCGCCGAGCACGATGGCAATCGGCGTGTCGTCGGTGCGCGGGCGAACCGGGGCAGGGGCCTCCGAATCGAAGCCGATCACCGTCAGCCCGCGTTCCTTGAGCTTCTCGATGGCGTCGCCGAGGTTGCGCACTTCGATCATCGGCACGAGGTCGAGCGCGCCGGAGGCGGCCTTGGCCATCACGCCGGTTTCGCGCGGCGAGTGCCGGGCCGTGGTGATCACCGCGTCGGCGCCGAAGGCACAGGCGGTGCGCAGGATGGCGCCAACATTATGCGGGTCGGTCAGCTGATCGAGAATGACGATCAGCCGCGGCTCATGCAGATCCGCCAGCCCGAACCGGCTCACCGGTTCCACTTCCAGCGCCACGCCCTGGTGCACCGCATCGGCGCCGAGCAGCCGATCGAGCTCCTTCGGCGTCGTCTCGGTGTAGCGCATCTTCACCACGGTGCCGTCTTCACCGAGCCGCGCCAGGGCGTTCGGCGTCACCAGCAGGTTGCGCTTCTCGCGCAGCGGATTGTCGAGCGCCGCTCGCACCGTGTGCAGCCCATAGAGGTAGACCGGCCCGGTATCCGGGTCGTAGCGTGGCTTGGGCGGGAATTTGTTGCGGCTCATGGGGATGCCCTAGCGGTTTTGATGCACAACAGCAAGGCGGCGGGGCTTGTTGCAATGCTGGCGGCAAAGGCCAGCATTGGGTGTTGACAGGCGTTCACCGCCCCGACATAAACCGCCCCGACGACGCGCCCGGGGACGGGCGCCGTTCGTTTCTCCGGCTCTGAATGGAGGGGTGGGAGAGTGGTTAAATCCGGCAGACTGTAAATCTGCTCGCTTAGCGTACACTGGTTCGAATCCAGTCCCCTCCACCAGCCGCCGCGGGTCACCCGCCCGGTGACCAGAGCCGACAAGCAAACCTTCCATCGAGTTCGCGACGACTGCCTCCGACGAGATGGTCGAGGGGTTATCGCATCTACTGCTCGTCGAAGGCGCCCGATTCCCGGATGAGCACGGAGCTTGCCGGCGCCACAAGGCTCCAAGTGATCCGCGTGGGGGTCCGGACGCTGGAGGCTTTGCCGTCCAGCGCGATCGGCGCGACCCGCTCGAGCACCACCGTGCCGAAGCCCCTCCCGCGCGGGACTTGATCAACCATCGGCTGGTCGAAGCGTTCGTCCCAGGTCAGTTGAAACTCGGATGCCGGATGCGGCGTCATGCTCCATGAGATCGTCACCGATCCGCGCTGCCCGGCAAGCACACCGTACTTCGCCGAGTTGGTGCCCAATTCGTGAAAGGCCATCCCAAGGTTCTGCACCGCATTGGGCGCGACTGTGATCAGGGGCCCGGCTACCGTCACCAGCTCTTCGTGCCCGAACGGCGCGAGTTGCTCTCTCACCAGCTCGGCCAGCGTCGATCCACTCCATTCCGACCGCACCAGCAGGTCATGCGACGCAGCCAGGCTGGCGATGCGCGTTCGAACCTTCGACTGGAACTCGTCGATCGACACCGAGCTGATACCCGTCTCCCGGATCAGCGACAGGATCACCGCGTACTGGTTCTTCACCCGGTGGTTGATCTCCCGCAGCAGCACCCGGATACGCCGCTCGGCCTCCTTCGAATCCGAGATATCGCGCGCAATCTTTGAGGCGCCGATCACTTCCCCTCGCGCATTGCGGATGGGCGAAACCGTCAGCGAGACGAAGATCGTCGTCCCGTCCTTGCGCTGGCGAATTGTCTCATAGCTCTCCACCCGCTCATTGGCGCGGATGCGACGGATGATGTCGGCCTCTTCGCTCTGCAGATGTTCGGGAATCAGCATGGTGATCGGCTGGCCGACGGCCTCGGCCGCCGTGTAGCCGAACAGCTTTTCGGCGGCCGGGTTCCAGTCGGTGATGATGCTGTTCAGGTCCTTGGCGATGACTGCGTCGAATGAGGATTCGATGATCGCGGCCAGCCGAGCCTCCGCGATGTGCTCTAGATTCAACAAATCGCTGACCATGTGGCGGCGCTCCCCTCAACCACGGCAAACGTCGCCTGACGCCATTGGTTGCGGCAGAGCGCAGGACACGTCGACCTTCTCCGCACGGCCCGGCGCGATCGAAAGGCTTGCCAGCATCGCGCCTCAGCCACTAAAAGCGCGAGGCGCTGCGGCGCGGGTGTAGCTCAATGGTAGAGCAGAAGCCTTCCAAGCTTACGACGAGGGTTCGATTCCCTTCACCCGCTCCAACTTCCCGCAACTGATCACCGCTTAGTCGGCCTTCGCCACTTCGCTCACGATCCAATCGCGAAATGCTTTGATCTTGGGGACGTTGCGCCGCGCCTCGGGATAGGCCAGCCAGTAGCCGTTGCCTTCGTCGATTACATGGTCGAACGGCTGAATCAGCCGCCCGCTGGCAAGCTCGTGCCGGAAGTATGCCGGGGTCAGCAGCGTCACGCCGAGCCCGCCCATGGCGGCGGCGGCATCCAGGGTCTGCATGTTCATCGACGGATGCTTCTGATTGCCGAGCACTTCGAGCGGCAGGTTGTTGGTGGTGAGCCAGGTGATCCACCACGGGTCCTTGGGATCCAGCAGCGGCAGCTTGAGGATGTCGGCCGGCTCGCGCACGCCGCCGATCGAGGCGGCCAGCGCCGGTGACAGCATCGGCGTGAAGCGCACATCGAGGAGCTTCGTGGCGACGAGGCCCGGCCACACGCCCTTACCCGAACGCACCACGACGTCGACCTCCTCGCGCACGAAATCGACCAATCGCTGCGTGGTTTCGAGGCGCACGGCGATTTCGGGATGCATCAACTGGAAGATGCCGAGCCGCGGCGCCAGCCATTGCGAGGCGAAAGTGGGCATGGTGTTGACGATCAGCGTGCCGTGCTCGCGCTCGCCGAGTTCGGTGAAGGCCTCACGGAGGATGTCGAAGGCGCGGTTGACCTCCGGCGCCAGCCGCTGCCCCGCCTCGGTCAGCACCACTTCGCGCGGGCGCCGCAGGAATAGCGGCGCGCCGATGCGCTCCTCCAGCACCTTGATCTGATAGCTCACCGCGGCCTGCGTCATCCCCAGTTCGCTGGCCGCGCGGGTAAAGCTCAGGTGCCGCGCGGCGGCTTCGAAGACACGGATGGCGGCGAGTGAGGGGAGATGATCTGACATAAGGCCTCCTTATGTAGGATACTCGACGTTTGGTTGGAAATCAAAGCCCTGAGAGCGCATCTACTCGTCAGACGCATCAAGCTGACGGTGATCGAAATGCTCTACCAGGCTCCCAAGTCCCCCGCTGCCAGGCTCTTCAGCTGGATGAGGCGGGCGCTGCTGCGGCGGCCGGCCCACCCGGTCAGCGACATCCGCGAACTCAGCCCGTACCTCCGGTCCGATATCGGCGCTGGCGACGCGAGCTATCCTTTTTGCCGCCGATCTTGAACGGCTGCGGATACTGGACGGCAACTGAAAAAGGCCCGGCAGTTGCCGGGCCTTCTCGTTTGTTTGCGGCGATCCCCCGATCAGCAGTCGAGCAGGTGGCCCGAGCCTTTCGGAGCGGCGGTGCAGTTCCAGAGCAATGGCAGCCTGACCGCATCCGCGGCGTCGACGGCATCTTCGGTGGCCATGGCGACCGTCGTCGGCGCCGCCTTCAGCATTTCGGCGCCCTTTTCCCAGCACTCTTTCTTCAGCGCGGGAAAGATCAGGCAGTTCATTTCGGGATCCGAGAGCACCGACGCAGCGGTGGTGGGCAAGACGGGCACGGCGAAAGTTGACGCGACAAGCGCGGCTACCAGAACGAGCTTCTTCATCGTTTATCCCCTGTTTGGCGCGGCGTACCGCGCGGCGGGCAGCCTAATCCCACGCCACAATTGGATGCAATCGGGCTGCTGCGGTTGCCCCCTTACCACTTGCGCGGCGCAGGTCTTTTCAGTAGAGGGAGGGCCGCAGGTTTAGGGGTATAGCTCAGTTGGTAGAGCATCGGTCTCCAAAACCGAGGGTCGAGGGTTCAAGTCCTTCTGCCCCTGCCACCTGCCCAGGCGCCTGAACGCCACACAATCCCGTATTGCCAGATGACGAATCCGTGCCGCGTCGGCTTCAGAGCGCGCGGAAGACGGCGCGACCGGCGTCGTCAGCGCAGCGGCGACCAGCAGCGTTCGCATCAGGATCGTTTCGAGCATGGGGCTCCGGACGGGAAGACAGCGGGCGCGACAAGCCACCAAGTCAGCAGCCCGCTGTTTCCTCCCGGAAGAATGGCAATCTAGCCTCGCTCGCCCGCCGCTGCATTTAACAAAGACACCCCAGTTGCGCGGTCAGTTGCGATCAAGTTTCGTGGGCTGTGTGCGACAATGGGGTGTGATCCCTTGCGGGCCTCCTTGATGTGTCCCAATAAGATGCGGGGCCTGGGGGATGTGACGACATGAAGGTGACGCTGGATCTCGACGATCTCGTCAAGCGCGGGGAGCTGACGCAGGCCGAGGCCGACCGGCTCAAGGGGTTTGCCAAGGCAGATACCGGCGCGCTGGGAACGAACATCCTGCTCTCGTTCGGCGCCAGCGCCATCGTCATCGGGCTCGGTGCGCTGTTCCCCACGGCGGAGACGGCCATCGCGCTCGGCGGCCTGCTACTCGGTCTTGGGCTGGCCCTGCGGTTCAACGGCATTGAGCGCTGGACGCTGTTTGGGCAGGTCTGCGTCACCATTGGCGCCCTGGCCCTCTCTGGCGGCATTTCGATTCTCGCCAACGGCTCGGTGCCGGTCAATCTGGGCATAGCGGCAGGGCTTGCGGTCGCTGCGGTGGTGGCGCGCTCCGGTCTGCTCGTTGCACTCGCGGTGATCATGTTCACCGCCACCATCGGCGGCGCTACCACCTATAGTGGCAGCTTCTTTTGGCAGCCCGCACTGACCATTGGCATCCTCGCCGCGATGACGCTCGGGCTCTACCTGCTCTCGCTGCGTCTGCCGCCGGACTACGAGCGACTGGCCATCATTGGTGCGCGAGTCGCGATCCTGATGCTGAATTTCGGCCTCCTGATCGGCTCGCTGTTCGGTGACGATGCGTTGAAGCTGCCGCCGATTGCCTTCAGCGTGGCTTGGGCCATGGTCCTCATCGTCACCGGGTTCTGGGCCATCCGGGCCAACCGGCGCTGGGTGGTCAACGCTGCCGCCGTGTTCGGCGCCATCCACTTCTTCGTCCAGTGGTTCATGACGCTGGGGCCGTCGCCGATCTCGATCCTCGGGGGCGGGCTGCTGCTGGTGGGCTTTGGCTTTGCCATCAGGTGGTTCAACCAGGGGCCGAAGTCAAAGCGGCCTTCGGAAGGTCAGGCGTCGATTCCCGATTCCATCACCCAGGCAGGCGGGGCGTCGGAGCAGTCTTGAGCACGCGTCCCCGTGCGGTGCGCCGAATTCGGTAGGTGACTGTCGGTCGAGGGCGTAGGGTATTGGTTCGCGCACACACGCGCCACCAGCGAAAGCGGTCCCCCAATATGCCAGTCGATCATCCTGCCGGTCCGCCGGCGGCGGTTCGTCGCATTCCCAGTCGGACGCTGACCGTGGCGGTGAGCTTTCTCGTGACGCTCGGAGCGCTGTTCGCGCTGTCGCCGCTGTTGCGGTTCAGTAGCTTCCTTACCTGAGCAGCAGGCTGATCTGCACGATCGGAGCTAGATGACATGCTTGATATCCGCTTTGCCGGTTTGCCGCGCTTCGTCGTGGGCTTTGGAGCAGCCGTGCTGCCCGACAATTTCGATGGGCCTGGCCTGACCGAGGCGATGGCGGGCGGCAGGTTTCCCTCGTTCCCGGTTTCCGGAATCAACTGGACGCGTCACACCCGGCCGCGCCCTCCGGTTCGCCCCGGTCCTTCGCGGTCACATCTCAAGGTTGTCAAATGACCGATCAGGCTTCCAGCGCCATTGAGGATTCTGCCCCACCGTTCGATTACGCCGAGCCGGCCGATCTCTATTTCCCGGTGCAGCTCGGACGGAAGGGTGGGCTCGACTACCGGCGCTTTCCGTCGGCTGCGGCGGCGCTGCGCTATGCGATGGAGTCGCTGGCTTCGGCTAAGCTTGCCTCGGCGACACTCGAGGTCGACGGCGAACGCTATGATAGCGTCGCGATGCGCCGGCTCTACGCCTCGCCGGATTTCCCGACGTCGTGAGGTGGGGGCACGCTGATCCCGTCCTCGACGTATTCGTGCAGCTTGTTGCGCAGCGTCCGGATGCTGATGCCCAGAATGGTGGCGGCATGGGTGCGATTGCCCAGCGTCGTGCGGAGCGTCGCGAGGATCAGTTCGCGCTCCACATCGGCGGCCTGAAGGCCCACCAGTTGCAGCGTGGCGGTTGGATCGGGATGCAGGTCGTAAACGATGAACACGATGTCGCGCGCTCCCTAGTCCAGCTCGATTGGCAACTTGAAACTGAACTGCACGGCGCCCACAAACACCATCAGCACGGCGGTCGCGACCATCACGATCAGCAGCACGTGCGAGGGATCGAGCCTGTGCTTTACCGTGTGAGATATGCGCTGCATGCGCCATGCCCCCAGAATCACGCCGCCGTCCGTCCCCTAGAGATAGCGGAGGCAAGCTGACCGATTGCTGACAACCCCCGGAAGCCGCTGGATGCTGGACCGACATCATGCCGTCATTGGGGCTTGCAATAGCTGTGCCAAGCCATTAGATACCGCTTCCCAAGCCGCCCGGGGTGACTCGCGCGGTTCTTCGTTTTTGGCCTGACGGCCGACGGAAAGTAGAGCTGATGGCTGCTTTGAACCCCCTGAAATTCCTGCAAGAGGTTCGTCAGGAAGTCGGCAAGGTCACCTGGCCGACCCGTAACGAGACGCTGATCTCGACGGTGATGGTACTTGTGATGGTGGTAATCGCGAGCTTCTTCTTTCTCTTCGCGGACCAGCTCATTTCCTGGGCCGTGCAACTGATGTTGTCGATCCGCTGAACGGCAAACTGAACTTTTAGGAGCTTCGACGCGGCATGGCCAAGCGCTGGTATATCGTTCAGGCGTACTCGAACTTCGAGCGCAAAGTGGCGGAAGACATTCGCCAGAAGGTTGCGCAGAAGAAGCTCGAAGAGCTGTTCGATGACGTGATCGTGCCGACCGAGAAGGTCGTCGAGATGCGTCGTGGCCGCAAGGTCGACGCCGAGCGTAAGTTCTTCCCCGGCTACGTGCTGGTGAAGATGGAGATGACCAACGAGGCGTTCCATCTGATCAAGAACACGCCGAAAGTCACCGGCTTCCTCGGTTCGGGCGACAAGCCCATGCCGATCTCCGAGAAGGAAGCCATGGCCATCCTGCAGCAGGTGCAGGAAGGCGTTGAGCACCCGAAGCCGTCGGTCTCGTTCGAGGTCGGCGAGCAGGTGCGTGTTTCCGACGGCCCCTTCGCCAGCTTCAACGGCGTGGTCGAGGAAGTCGACGAGGAGCGTTCGCGCCTCAAGGTGGAAGTTTCGATCTTCGGGCGCCCGACGCCCGTCGAACTGGAATACGGACAGGTCGAAAAGGTCTAGTCCGTTACCTGTGACCTGAGGGTCGCAGTAAAACCGTGGGAGGGCAGGGCGGTCGCCAACCGCCCATACGTCCGGACCACGGCGTCTCGCAGATCCGGTGACGCGGATCACCCGCCCGCTTGTGGGCACATATGGAGATTGAACCATGGCAAAGAAAATCACCGGTTACCTGAAGCTTCAGGTTGCTGCCGGTTCGGCGACCCCGTCGCCCCCGATCGGTCCCGCGCTGGGTCAGCGCGGCCTCAACATCATGGAATTCTGCAAGGCGTTCAACGCCAAGACTGCAGACCAGGAAAAGGGTGCTCCGACCCCGGTCGTGATCACCATTTACGCCGACAAGAGCTTCACTTTCGAGACCAAGCTCCCGCCGGTCACCTACCTGATCAAGAAGGCAGTGAACCTGAAGTCCGGTTCCAAGCTTCCGGGTAAGGAATCTGCCGGCACGATCACCCAGAAGCAGATCCGCGACATCGCGGAAAAGAAGATGGCTGATCTCAACGCCTATGACGTCGACCAGGCCGCGACCATGATCGCCGGCTCCGCCCGCTCCATGGGCATCCAGGTGGAAGGCTGATCATGACCAACCTCGGTAAGCGTACAGACGCCGCCCGCGTGGGCATCGATCGCAAGAAGCTCTATGCCCTCAGCGACGCCGTGAAGATGGTCAAGGAACGCGCCAAGGCGAAGTTCGACGAGACCGTTGAAGTTGCGTTCAACCTGGGTGTTGACCCCCGTCACGCCGACCAGATGGTCCGCGGCGTGGTCAACCTGCCCAATGGCACCGGCAAGACCGTTCGCGTCGCCGTGTTCGCCAAGGACGCCAAGGCCGATGAGGCCCGCAAGGCTGGTGCCGACATCGTTGGTGCCGAAGATCTCGTCGAGATCATCCAGGGCGGCAAGATCGAGTTCGATCGCGTGATCGCGACCCCGGACATGATGCCGCTGGTTGGCCGTCTCGGTAAGATCCTCGGGCCGCGCAACCTGATGCCGAACCCCAAGGTCGGGACCGTGACCCCGGACGTCGCCGGTGCGGTCAAGGCCGCCAAGGGCGGCGCCGTCGAGTTCCGCGTCGAGAAGGCAGGCATCCTGCACGCCGGCGTCGGCAAGGCCTCGTTCTCGGACGAAGCGCTGCTGCAGAACATCAAGGCGTTCGCGGACGCCATCCAGAAGGCGAAGCCGGCCGGCGCCAAGGGCACCTACGTCAAGCGCGTCGCCGTCTCGTCGACCATGGGCCCCGGCGTCCATGTCGATCCCTCGTCGGTCAACGCTTAAGACCGGCACGGAGCGTGATCAGCAAAAGTTGCAGACTTTTGCGGTTCGATCGCGCGACCAACAAAGACAGAGGCGCGGCGCAGCTGCGACTCTGAAGAATTCCCGGCGGTAGCAATGCCGCCGGGATGCCGATCTTTTGATCGGTAAAGTCCTGTCCGAGACTGCGGGTCCGCCGAAAGGCGCCTAATCCCGACCGGCGACGCGCTAGCGCGCGATCAAAGGAACAAGGGGCCTGCATAGATGGGGTGAAGACCGGAATTCGTTCCGGTTCGAACCAGGCCAGTTGCCGCCAAGGGGCATTTCGCCCTCCAACGGTCAGCCGGTTGACAGGCATCAACCGCTGCACTCCTCCCGGAGGGCAGCAATTGGCAGAAGTTCACGACTATTCGTGAGCTAAATGTGGAGACTAGCAGTGGAAAGAGCGGAAAAGGCTGAGCTCATCACCTCGCTCCAGGCGTCGTTCGCGACGGCCGGATCGATCGTGGTTGCTCAGAATGCCGGCTTGACCGTTGCCGACCTGGAGACTCTGCGCAGGCAGATGAAGCAGGCCGGGGGGACGATCAAGGTCGCCAAGAACCGCCTCGCCAAGCTTGCTCTGAAGGAAACCGACAACGCCGACATGTCGGCCCTGTTCGCAGGTCCGACCGTCGTCGCCTTCGCCAAGGATCCCATGACTGCGCCGAAAGTCGCGGCCGCTTTCGCCGAGAAGAACCAGAAGTTCGTGGTTCTAGGTGGCGCAATGGGGAAGACCGGGCTCGACGCCAAAAACGTCAAGGCGCTCGCCACCATGCCGTCGCTGGACCAGCTTCGCGCCACGCTCGCAGGGATGCTCAAGCAGCCCGGCACGCGTATCGCGTCGGTCCTGCAGGCTCCTGGCGGTGCGGTTGCACGGGTCATCGCGGCGCATGCCGAGAAGAGCAATGCAGCATAGGCAAACTACCCACGTGGGGCCGTCATGGCCCTCCACGGTTCGAACTGAAACATCAAAGAGAGTGAACTCAAATGGCTGATCTCGCCAAACTCGTAGACGACCTTTCTGCCCTCACCGTTATCGAGGCTTCCGAGCTGTCGAAGCTTCTCGAAGAGAAGTGGGGCGTTTCGGCTGCCGCTCCGGCCGCCGCTGCTGCGGCTCCGGCCGCTGCCGCCGCCGCGGTGGAAGAGAAGACTGAATTCGACGTGATCCTCGCCTCGTTCGGCGAGAACAAGATCAACGTCATCAAGGAAGTCCGTGCCATCACCGGCCTGGGCCTCGGCGAAGCCAAGGCACTGGTCGAAGCGGCCCCCAAGGCCGTCAAGGAAGGCGCCAACAAGGCCGATGCCGAAGCCATCAAGGCCAAGCTCGAAGCCGCCGGCGCCAAGGTCGAGCTGAAGTAAGCTCGTCTACGGACAACGATCTCGGGCAGCACGGTGGAAAAAGCCGTGCTGCCTTAGTTGCGTCTCATTTGTGGTATTAGGGACGCAGTTCCACCCGCGCGATTGGATGGCCGGGGCAGGAACAATCAAAATTCGGAGTTCGGCTGACGCTCGTCGAGTGCAGATGAATTCGAGTGCAATGCGACGGGCACCATGCGGTCCCGCGCAGCAAGTTGCGTAATGACCGGGGCTCCCTCCCACTCACCGGGCCCCGATGAAGAAGCAAGGCCGATGTCCTGATGCCCGACGGCTGATAGTCGGGCCTTTGGACATCTGCCTCCCGAGACATCGAGAGAAACAGGAGCTGGTATGGCTACCACGTTCAACGGCCGCCGCAAGGTACGCAAGTCTTTCGGCAGCATTCGCGAAGTCACGGAGATGCCCAATCTGATCGAGGTCCAGAAGGCCTCCTATGATCAGTTCCTCCTCGTGGCCGAGCCCAAGGGCGGGCGTCCCGATGAGGGGCTTCAATCCGTTTTCCGGTCGGTGTTTCCGATCACCGACTTCTCCAACACCGCTTCTCTCGAATTCGTGAAGTACGAATTCGAGCAGCCGAAGTATGACGTCGACGAGTGTCGGCAGCGCGACATGACGTTCGCAGCGCCGCTCAAGGTCACGCTTCGCCTGATCGTGTTCGAAGTGGACGAGGAAACCGGCGCCCGGTCCGTCAAGGACATCAAGGAGCAGGACGTCTACATGGGCGACATGCCGTTCATGACCATGAACGGTACCTTCATCGTCAATGGCACCGAGCGCGTCATCGTCTCCCAGATGCACCGTTCGCCTGGCGTGTTCTTCGACCACGACAAGGGCAAGACCCACTCTTCGGGTAAGCTCCTGTTCGCCGCGCGCATCATCCCCTACCGCGGCTCGTGGCTCGATATCGAATTCGACGCCAAGGACATCGTGTTCGCCCGTATCGACCGTCGCCGCAAGATCCCGGTGACCTCGCTGCTCAAGGCGCTCGGCATGGATGCCGAGGAGATCCTGCAGACTTATTACAAGACCATCACCTTCGAGAAGACCAAGACCGGCTGGAAGAAGCCGTTCGACTCCGACAAGATGAAGAACGCCAAGCCGACGTTCGACCTGATCGACGCCAAGACCGGCGCCGTGGTCCACGAAGGCGGCAAGAAGCTCAGCCCGAAGCAGGCCAAGAAGCTTGCCACGGACGGCCTGACGCATCTCGCGGCGGTCGATGAGGACCTCTACGGCACGTTCATCGCCGAGGACCTGGTCAACCTGAAGACCGGTGAAATCTTCGCCGAAGCCGGCGACGAGATCGACGAGAAGCTGCTCAAGAAGCTCACCGATGCCGGTTTCGACGACCTGCCGATCCTCGACATCGACCACGTCACCGTGGGCGCCTATCTCCGCAACACGCTCGCCGTCGACAAGAACGAGTCCCGCGAGGACGCGCTGTTCGACATCTACCGCGTGATGCGTCCGGGCGAGCCCCCGACGGTCGAAACCGCCGAAGCCATGTTCAAGTCGCTGTTCTTCGACAGCGAGCGCTATGACCTGTCTGCGGTTGGCCGCGTCAAGATGAACATGCGCCTCGACATCGAAGCCGAGGACACTGTCCGCATCCTGCGCAAGGAAGACATCGTCGAGGTGGTTCGTACCCTCGTCGACCTGCGCGATGGCCGCGGTGAGATCGACGACATCGACAACCTCGGCAACCGCCGGGTGCGTTCGGTCGGCGAGCTCATGGAGAACCACTACCGGCTCGGTCTGCTCCGCATGGAGCGGGCGATCAAGGAGCGCATGTCGTCGGTCGAAATCGACACCGTCATGCCGCAGGACCTGATCAACGCCAAGCCGGCTGCTGCCGCTGTTCGCGAGTTCTTCGGCTCGAGCCAGCTTTCGCAGTTCATGGACCAGACCAACCCGCTGTCCGAGATCACGCACAAGCGTCGTCTCTCGGCGCTTGGGCCTGGCGGTCTGACCCGCGAGCGTGCCGGCTTCGAAGTGCGCGACGTGCACCCGACCCACTACGGCCGGATCTGCCCGATCGAGACACCGGAAGGCCCGAACATCGGTCTTATCAACAGCTTGGCGACGTTTGCTCGGGTCAACAAGTATGGCTTCATCGAGACGCCGTACCGCAAGATCGTCAACGGCAAGGTCACCGACGACGTCGTCTATCTGTCGGCTATGGAAGAGGCCAAGCACTACGTCGCTCAGGCCAACGCCCAACTGACCGCCAAGGGTGAGTTCGTCAACGACCTGATCGTGGCGCGCCACGCCGGCGACAACGGTCTGACGCCGAAAGAGACCATCGACCTGATGGACGTGTCCCCGAAGCAGATCGTTTCGGTGGCCGCGGCGCTCATCCCGTTCCTCGAGAACGACGACGCCAACCGCGCCCTGATGGGCTCGAACATGCAGCGTCAGGCTGTGCCGCTGCTGCGTGCCGAGGCCCCGTTCGTGGGCACCGGCATGGAGTCGGTCGTCGCCCGTGACTCGGGCGCCGCGATCGTCGCCAAGCGCAAGGGCATCGTCGACCAGGTGGATGCGACCCGTATCGTTATCCGCGCCACCGAAGAGACCGACGCGTCGAAGTCCGGCGTCGACATCTACAACCTGATGAAGTTCCAGCGTTCGAACCAGTCGACCTGCATCAACCAGCGTCCGCTGGTGGTTGTCGGCGATCACGTCGAAGCCGGCGACATCGTTGCCGATGGTCCCTCGACCGAACTGGGCGATCTCGCGCTCGGCCGGAACGTGCTCGTCGCGTTCATGCCGTGG
>JBKJMF010000263.1:0-3403 GCA_046596525.1 Devosia sp.
GATGTCGAGGTGTTCGTCGCTGGGGCGGACGCGTATTACGAGCTTGAGATCAACGCTCTGGGGACGATCTACGAGGCGTTCTTCGTCTGGGAAGATGCGTATGAGCGGCGCGGCTTCAGCAAGGCAGCGGAGTTCTCACGCACTGCGCCGGGGGCCAAGCCGTGGAATGGGGTCGGGTTCGATCGCCATCCTCGCGGGCCGCGGCTCGGGTTCTTCAACTGGGACTTGGTCGGCATCAAATCAGCGGTAGCGGTCGACGGGACGATCAACGACAACAGCGACCGCGATCGGGGCTGGACGGCCGAGATCGCGATCCCGTGGGCGGGGATGCGCTGGTTGGCGACGGACGGGCGGTCGCTGCCGCCGCGTGACGGTGACACCTGGCGGATGGATTTCTCGCGGTTCAACACCTATCGCGAGGCACAACCGGCGGAGGACTCGGGCGGCTGGGCGTGGAGTTCGCATGGGGTGTGGGATTCGCACGTGCCGGAGCTGTTTCCGTACATCCACTTCTCGACGGCGCTGGTGGGAAGCCAGAGTAGCTAGGCGCTGGCCTTCAGCATCTCGGAGAGCTTCATGGTGGTGCTCCAGCTGCGGATGGTCATGGATTTGTAGAGCGGCGAGGCGACGATCTTGCTGAGCCGGCTCTTGGTGCGGAGCGCGCTGACGCGTTGCGAATAGACGACGCCGTGGCCGGGCCAGACCATGTCGACGCCCTCGCGCGGCGCGAATGCCGGCATCGCCTCGGCCGTGTTGATGCCCATGAGGAAGATGGCGTCGCTGTGGTACTTGCCGGGCTCTTCGCCGAAGCCTTTGGGCTTCTTGTCGATGACCGCCTGGAACTCGTCGCTGGATAGCGCCAGGACCTTGATGATCGAGCTGTCGAGCTTGAACGCCGCAGGCAGGCCGTTCTCGAACTTGTCGACGATCGACTTTGCCTTGAGCTTTGACTCCAGAATCATGTTGCCGCTCTGGATGTAGGTGACGACCTTGCTGAAGCCATGTTCCTCGGCGAACTGCTTCAGCTTCGCCATCGGGACCTTGTTCTTCCCGCCGACATTGATGCCGCGCATGAGTATGACGTAGGTGGTCATCACGCGGCCTCCCCGTTGGGTGTCGAGCGTCAGTTGTTCCAGTAGTCCGGGTCGAGCAACTTGCCGTGGGCCCAGGCTTCGATCAAGGCGCCGGCGATGGCGCCGGGGCGCGGCTTGTTGATCTCGGGGTGGGTGCCGGCGAGGATTTCGAGCACTTCGCTGCGGCTGACCCAGCGGGCATCGCTTAGTTCCACCGGGTCGATGGTGATCGCCTCGCTCGTTGCCTCGCCGTGGCAGCCGAACATCAGGGACATCGGGAACGGCCACGGCTGGCACGCGACGTAGCGCACCGGGCCGACGCCGATGGCGCTTTCTTCCAGCGTTTCGCGCCGCACGGCGGCCTCGATGGTTTCGCCCGGTTCGACGAAGCCGGCGAGCAGCGAATACATCCGCTCGGGCCAGGCCGGGTTGCGGCCCAGCAGCAGCTTGTCGCCGCGCGTGATCGCCATGATCACCACCGGATCGGTGCGCGGGAAGTGTTGCGTGCCGCATTGGGGGCACTTGCGCACCCAGCCCGAGCTTTCGACGGCGCTGGCGGTACCGCAATTGGAGCAGAAGCGATGCGCAGCGTGCCAGCCGATCAGGGCGCGGCCGGTAGCGACGCTCTCACCTTCGAGCCGAGACAGGGTCGGCATCAGGCCGCGGATCTCGACGAACTTCGACTCGGGAAAACCGGGGTGCACCTGCTGGCTCTGGTCGATGAACTGCCCGATGGTCGTCGCGTCCTCGGGCGGTGACCACAGCGGCAGGTCAGCCGCGAAGAGCGGGCCCTCGGGCGTCAGGCCGACGAATAGCGGCGGCTCGCGTCCATCGGCGAGCGCGGGATGATCGAGCGGTGCCGTCGCCGGCCGTCCGGCATCGTCGGCCAGCAACTTGCCGCGCCAGAACACCAGCGTGCGGGAGCGTGCGTCCTGGCGCGCATCACTGGCGGTGCGCAGTTGGGCGGCGCGGTCGAGCTCACCCGGCCTGAATGCAAACTCGTAGTCCACCGTTCAACCCCTTCAAATTCGCCAGCAGGTGTAAGGGGATGTCGAACGGGCGACAAGCCGGGAGGTCCCGGTCGTCAGTTCAAATTAGTCGAGGCTGTAGGATCGCCTGCCCGGCCGACCCTACAGCCCCCTGATCCGCGATTGCCACCGGCGGATCATTTCCTCTGCAGCGGCTTCGGCGCCCTGCATGTTTGCGCTTTGATAGACATCAACTTCGAAACCGTTGTGCGACAGCTGATCGACAGCCTCGGCGAGCACGGCGTTGAGGATGAAGACCCCGGCGATGGTGGAGGTGGGGCCCATTAGAACGTCGTTGCCGCCGACGCTGAGCGCGGCGTCGCCGTACTCGCCGCCGTTGTCGAGCACGAGATCGGCGACCTCAAACAGGAGCTTGCCCGACTCGTGTCGCGAGGTGATGGCGCGGGCGTGGCGCAGCGAGGTCAGCGCGATGGTGGTGGCGCCGCGGGCCTTGCAGGCGAGCGCCATCTCGATCGGGTAGGCGTTGCGGCCGGAATTGGAGGCGATGAAGACGACGTCGCCAGCCTCGACCGGATAGTCGGCGAGGACGCGCTCGGCGCGGCCGGCTTCGCGTTCGAGCAGGGTGGAGCGCTCGGCGCCGAGGTGCAGCATCAGGTCGGGATCGAGGATGGCCTGCGCGGCGGCGATGCCACCGGCACGGTAGAAGGCTTCCTCGGCGATGAGGTGGGAATGGCCGGAACCGGCGACATAGACCAGGTGGTCGGAGCCGAGCGCCGTGGCAACGGCGTCGCGGGCCGCATCGAGGGCGGCCGATTGCTCGCCGAGCACGCGGTCGAGAAGGGCAGCGACCTGATCGCGGTAGCGCTGGCGTGGGATGGTCATTCTAGCCCCTGATCTCGCCGACATACTTGTAGCGGTCGCCGCGGTACCATGTGATTGCGTCTTCGACGACGGTGCCGGTTGCGCCGTAGCCGAGTTGTGAAATTTCGAGCACCGCGCCGCCGGGGCGCATGCCCAGATGGCCGGCGAGCTTCTCGTCGGCCTCGGTGGCCGTGAGGCTCTGGAGGACGCGCTGGGGGCGGGCGTGGCGCGCGTCCATGCGGTCGTAAAGGGAACCCGAGCCGTCATAGTCGGCACCGACAGCCTCGACCGGCACCACGGCACGCTCGTAGGCGATGGGATCGCCGCCGGCGAGGCGCAGCCGGACGAGGGTGAGGATGGGCGAGCCGAGCGGCAGTCCGGTGCGGAAGGCGGCGTCGGCGCCGACGCGGCCAATCGAACACTCCAGCACCCGGGAGCTCGGCTCGAGGCCACGCAGCCGCATGTCCTCGGTGAAGCCGG
>JBKJMF010000438.1:0-4236 GCA_046596525.1 Devosia sp.
TGAAGTGCCGCCGCTGCTGCTGACGGCGGTGCGCTATGTCTTTGCGGCGCTGCCTGCGGTGTTCTTCGTCAAGCGGCCGGCGGTCGGGGTGCCACTGTTGATTGGCTATGGCCTCGCGATCGGGGTGGGGCAATTCGGGTTGCTGTTCGTTGCCATCAAGCTCGGCATGCCGGCGGGGTTGAGTTCGCTGGTGATCCAGCTGCAGGTGTTCTTCACGATCTTCCTGGCGCTGGTGTTCTTCGGCGAGCGGCCGGGCCTCGCGCAACTGGGTGGCGCTGCGGTTGCGCTGCTCGGGATCGGGGTGATTGCGATCGAGCGGCTGGAGGGGGCGGCGCTGTTGCCGCTGTTCCTGACGATTGCCGCGGCCGGTTGCTGGGGGCTCGGCAACATGGCGAGCAAGAAGGCGGGGCGGATCGATATGCTGGGGTTCGTGGTGTGGTCGGCGTTGGTGCCACCGATCCCGCTGCTGCTAGCGTCGCTGCTGCTCGAAGGACCGGAAGCGCTGCCGCTGGCGCTTTCGCACCTGACGATCAAGGGCATCGGCTCGATCGCGTTCATGTCGTACATCGCGACGCTGTTCGGCTTTGGCGCCTGGGCGTGGCTGTTGAGCCGCTATCCGGCGAGCCAGGTCGTGCCGTTTGCGATGTTCGTGCCGGTGGCCGGCATTGCCAGCGCGGCGCTGCTACTGGGTGAGAGCATTACGACGGTCGAGGTCGCCGGCAGCGCGCTGGTGTTTGCTGGGCTGCTGATCAACGTATTCGGGCCCAAGCTGTTCAAGCGGGCGACGGCGTGATCACGCTGCGGCTGGCGGTGGAAGCGGATGCGGCGGAGATTGCGGTGCTGTTCGCGACATCGCGGCGGTTGCTGACGTTCCTGCCGGACCTCCATACGGTCGAGGAGGACCGGGTCTATGTGCGCGACAAGGTGCTGGCTGACTTCCGGGTGACGGTGGCGGAGCGGGATGGGGCGATCGTCGGGTTCATGGCGGAGCTCGAGGGCTGGATCGAGCACTTCTACACCGATGCGGCGCAGCTGCGCTCCGGCATCGGGTCGGTGCTGATGGCCGATGCGCAATCGCGCAACGAGGACCTGCAGCTCTGGTGCTTTGCCAACAACCTGCGCGGGCGGGCGTTCTATGAGCGGATGGGGTTCGAGGCGGTGAAGTTCACCGATGGGGCCCGCAATGAGGCCAAGGCGCCGGATATTTTGTATCGGTGGGAGCGGGATTTTGGCAGCGGTTGAGAACCTCACTCCGGCCGATAAAAATCGCCTTCGGTGTTCATGACCCAGAGTTCGCCGGTGGAGATGTCGAACCAGGCGCCGTGGACGGCGAGCTTGCCTTCGTCCTCGAGTTTCTTGACGTAGGGGAAGGTGCGCAGGTTGGCGATCGAATGGCGGATCGAGAAGCGCTCGAGCATGGTCTGACGCTCGCGGTCGGTGAGCAGGGTGTATTTCGACACCGCCTCGGAGACCGGGGCGAGCATGGCCATCCACTTGCCGATGAAATCGCCCTGGGCCAGCGGATTGGACGGAGCGAGGGCGGCCTGGATGCCGCCGCAGCGGCCATGGCCCATTACCACGATATTGCTGATTTCGAGCGCGTTGACCGCGAATTCGATGGCCGCCGAGGTGCCGTGCTGGCCGCCGTCGGGCTGGAAAGTGGGCACGAGGTTCGCGACGTTGCGGAGCACGAACAGCTCGCCCGGACCGGCGTTGAAGATAGTCTCGGGCGCCGCACGACTGTCGCAACAGGCGATGATCATGGTGGTGGGGGACTGTCCGTGATCCGCCAATTCCCGATAGCGACCCTGCTCCGGGTCGTAGCGGTCGGACATGAACGACTTGTAGCCGTCGAGCAAAAATGCTGGAAACCGATCCATACCGCAGCGATTAGCGGTTACTGGACGCAATTTCAATCGCCTGGGGCAAACGAAGGCGAGCAAAGGAGTAGTGCATGTTGATCTACCGGTTTCTCTCGGGGGAGGACGATTCAGCCTTTTGTCACAAGGTTACCAAGGCGCTCAGCGAGGGCTGGGTGCTGCACGGGTCTAGCAGCTATGCGTATGACGCAATGAACAAGAAGATGAAATGCGGGCAGGCGGTGACCAAGGTGGTCGCCGACCAGCCGTACGATCCGGACAAGAAGCTGGTCGATTACGCCTAAGCGTTTCCATTTCGGACGATCCGGCGCCGCGGGGGTTGCATGGCAGCGGCCTCGACCTAGCTTAGGCATGAGGCCTAGTGAGGAGCGGCGCCGTGATCGACATCCATATCGACAGCTTCACCGAAGCGTTTCTTGGCGATGGGGCGTTCGTGCCCACCGTCGCCGATGCGGTGGTGGGGCCGAGCCCGATCGCCGGGCGAGGGCTGTTCACCAGCCGGGCGCGGAAGGCGGGGGAATTGCTGGCGGAGCTCGATGGGCAACTGGTCGAGTGGGAGCGGTTCCCTGGGGTGATGGAGGCGCTGGAATGGAATGCGGTGACGCCGGATCTGCTGCTGGTGCGGCCGTTGCGCACCAGCTACGGGCTGATCAACCATTCGAGCGATCCGAATGTGGTGATCGATCCGGACGGGCGGCACATGCGGTGCGGCCGGGCGGTGGAGCTGGGCGAGGAGTTCACCATGGACTATTTCGCGCAGCCGGTGCCGGAGGCTTATCTGGAGATGGCCGAGGCGCGGCGGTTGCGGGGGGAGTTGGTGCGCTAAACCGATTATGAACGGGAGGTTCAAGGGCGGTTCGGATGGGTGGGGCTAGAAGGGGATCAACAACGCGCAGGGATGCGCCAGGTTTTGAGGTCCCGAAATGCAGATCAAGCTCATCGTTGCCGCCGCCGGACTTGTCGCATTGGCCCTGCCGTTGGCGGTGTTCGCCAGCCAGCCGGAGGTAGAGCAGACGCCGTCGCTGGCCAAGGCGCAGGTGCTGTCCATGCTGCTGCTCGATCCGCGAGAGAGTGTCCCGGAACTCAGCGTGAAGCTGCCCGAGGGGTATGCGACGCTGGATGTGGATGCGGATCCGTTTGGGGTGGTGGTGGAGTAAGCTGCTGGCTGTCCCGCCTCGGTATCGGGGCTCCGCACCCCCTCCCATCCTCCCCCATCTAGGGGGAGGTGCCGCTTTTGTGGGTGTGGCGCGATTGGGCCTCAACCACGGGCCGTCATCCCGGCGAAAGCCGGGACCCAGTGCACTGGCCGTTCCACTCGCTCACATCTCACCGGCCTTGCTGTGATGGACCGGATGGGCTCGTGCCCAATGGTCGCTCCGAGCAGTGGGTCCCGGCTTTCGCCGGGATGACGGCCGGTGGGTGGGGTGGTATCGGGACGTTGAGTGGGCGCCTAAAGAATTCCCTTCAGCCGCACGTGTTGCAGCAGCATGATGGTCTTGGCGTCGGCGATTTCGCCGGTGGCGATCATGGCCAGGGCTTCGTCGATGCCGAGTTCCAGCACTTCGATATCTTCGCCTTCGTCCGCCAACCCGCCGCCGGCCGAGACTTTCGAGTCCGCGTCGTATTCGGCGAGGAACAGGGACAGCTTCTCGGTGACCGAGCCGGGGCTCATGTAGGCGCTGAGGACCAGTTCGACGTCGTGGACGCGGTAGCCGGATTCTTCCTCGGCTTCCTTCTTCGCCGTGGTGACCGGGTGGTCGCCGTCGAGTTTGCCGGCCACCACCTCAATCAACCAGCCCGGGTCGCCATGCGTACCAGGCTCGCCGTGGGCGAAGACCGGGAAGCGGAACTGGCGGGTGAGGATGACGGTGCGCTGGGCGCGGTTGTAGAGCAGGATGCCGGCGCCATCGCCGCGATCATAGGTTTCGCGCACCTGGCGCTGCCATTCGCCGTTGCGGCGTTGCAGCTCGATGGTGGTATTCTTGACCAGCCCCCAGTTGTTCGACAGCACCTCTTCGCCGAGTACTCGTACTTTTTCGTTCACGTCAGCAATCCTCAATGGAACCCGCACAAACACCATGCGTTGGTGAACCGATTGTGAATAGCGGCTTCAGCGCAGGGCCATTCGCGGAGCGTTAGAAGTCTCACCAAGCAGCGGAAACCTCGAACACAGGGGTCGCCCGCAACGAGGACGAAAGAGATGGGCAGACTCGCAGCCGGTATGGTCATTGCACTCGCGATCCTCGCGATGAATGGCAACCTAGTGCGGGATGTCCTGGCGGAAGACAGCCAGCGGCTGATCGCTTCCACCCAGCTTTCGTCCACCACCCCGGTGGCGTCCGGCCCTCGCAGCGAG
>JBKJMF010000068.1:0-7243 GCA_046596525.1 Devosia sp.
GCAGAGATCGCCCCACGCCGGTGGGTGGGCTTGGCCTCACCCCACCCACCGGCCGTCATCCCGGCGAAAGCCGGGACCCACTGCTCGATGGTTGGGTAGGCACAAGCCCATCCGGTCCACCACAGCAAGGTCGGAGATGCCGGCGTAGGTGGAGCGGTCCGTGCACTGGGTCCCGGCTTTCGCCGGGATGACGGCCGGTGGGTGGGGTGAGGCCAAGCCCACCCACCGGCGTGGGGCGATCTCTGCTAGTTCTTCGCCGCGCCGGTCTTGGCCGCCTTGGCCTCGTCGTACCACCACACCGTCGGGAAGCCGATGGAGAACTCCGGCAGCACTTCGGGGTGGTTGAAGCGGTCCCAGCGGGCGATGCGGGATTTGCGCAGGGTGTAGGTCGGCGTCACGTAGTGGTGGGCGAGCAGCACGCGGTCCAGCGCGCGGGTCGTGGCGATCAGTGTTTCGCGATCGTCGGCGAAGACGATCTTATCGATCAACGCGTCGACGCCCTTGTCGGAAATGCCGGGATAGTTGCGACTGTCGGCCTGCGCGGCGGAGGCCGAGCCCCAGAAATCGCGCTGCTCGTTGCCAGGGGAGAGCGACTGCACCCAGCCGGTGTAGATCATGTCGTAATCGCGGTTCTGCGCGCGCTCGATGTACTGCGGGGAGTCGACCGAGCGGATGCTGGCGTTGATGCCGAGGCGCTTCAGGTTGGTCTGGAAGGCGGCGGCGATCGGCTCGATGGTCGGTCCGTTGAGCAGGATTTCGAAGCTCACCGGCTGGCCGCTGGGGTCCATCAACTGGCTGCCGTTGAGGGTGTAGCCGGCCTTGGTCAGGATCTCGTTGGCGGTGCGGAGGCTGTTGCGCAGCTTGGTCGTGTCGCCGTTGACCGGGTTCTTGTATTCGGTGGTGAACACCGAGGCCGGGATCTGGTCCTTCACCGAGTTGAGGATCTCCAGCTCCTCGCCCTGCGGCAGGCCGGAGGAGGCGAACTCGGTGCCGTAGAAGTAGCTGTTGATGCGGTCGTACTGGCCGAAGAAGCGGAGCTTGTCGAGCTCCTCGAAATCGAAGGCGTAGAGCATCGCTTCGCGCAGCGCTTCGTTCTGGAACAGCGGTTTGCGGAGGTTCGGGACGAACCCGACGAGGATGCCCGAGCCGCGATAGGCGTTCTCGAACAACTCCTTGACCACCTTGCCTTCGGTGACGGCGGGGAAGGTGTATTCATTCTGCCAGCGCAGCGCGAGGTTCTCGTCCCACCAGTCGAAGGCGTCGCCCTTAAAACCCTCGAACTCGGCGGTGGTGTCACGGAAATACTCGTACTTGATCTGGCCGAAATTGTTCTGGCCGATGTTGAACGGCTCCTTGATGCCCCAGTAGGCGGGGTCGCGCTCATAGGTGATGGAGCGGCCGGGGGAGAAGCTCGCGAGCTTGTAGGGGCCCGAGCCCAGTGGCGGCTCGAGTGTCGAGCGGCCGATATCGCGCGGCTTGCCGTCGGCGCCGGTGCCCTCCCACCAGTGCCGGGGCAGGACGATCAGCTGGCCCATGATGTGCGGCAGTTCGCGGTTGCCGCCCTGGTCGAAGGTGAAGGTGACTTCGCCCGGTGCGGTGACCTCGGCCTTGGTGACGTTGGCGAAGTAGTTGGCCTGGCTGGGATTGAGCTCGATGACCTTGTTGAAGGTCCACACCACGTCCTCGGCGGTGACCGGTTCGCCGTCGGCCCATTTGGCGCGCGGGTTCATCCGGAAGGTGACGGAGGAGAAATCGTCAGGGAAGCTGAAGGCTTCGGCGAGGTTGCCGTATTGGGTGGAGTTCTCGTCGAGCGAGGGGGTGGTCAGGGTCTCGAACACGAGGCCGATGCCAGTTGCCGGTTCGCCCTGCGGCAGGATCGGGTTGAAGGTGTCGAAGCCGCCCATGTCGCTGAGCCGCACGATACCACCCACCGGCGCGTCCGGGTTCACGTAGTCGAACTTCTGGTAGCCTTCAGGATATTTCGGCTCGCCGATCAGCGAGCCACCGTGGTGCCAGACCTTGTCCTGGGCGATCGCAGGGCTGAATGCCAGCAGGGCGGTGAGGGCGAGGGCGGCTAGCTTGGCGTGCATGAAGGCCTCCATTCGGGGGAGAACGATTGCTGGGTATTAGGACCGAAATTCGCTTCGAGCGCCACCTCTCCCTTGGGGGAGAGGTCGACGCGCAGCGTCGGGTGAGGGGGCCTTTCCCCGACACCGAGTTTGCGGCAAGGCCCCCTCACCCTGACCCTCTCCCCCAAAGGGAGAGGGGACGCTGGGGCGACTCCAGCGAGTCACTGCGCCACCTCCGGGGTGGGCACCGCCTCGACGTCAAAGGCGGCGGCCATCAGGGCCTTGGTGTAGTCGGACTTGGGCGCGGCGAAGATTTCGGCGGCGGGGCCGTGTTCGACCACCTTGCCGTTGCGCATCACCATCAGTTGGTTGGCCAGCGCCCGAACGACACGCAGATCGTGCGAGATGAACAGGTAGGTGAGGCCGTGGCGGCGCTGCAGGTCGCGCAGCAGGTCGACCACTTGCGCCTGAACGCTCATGTCGAGGGCGGAGGTGGGCTCGTCGAGGACGACGAATTTCGGCTCCAGCACCATGGCTCGGGCAATGGCGATGCGCTGGCGCTGGCCGCCGGAGAACTCGTGCGGGTAGCGGAAGCGCGCCTCGGGATCGAGCCCGACTTCGGTCAGGGCGCGGACGACGCGGGCGTCGCGCTCGGTGGCGCTGAGCTGCGGCGCGTGCACGGCGAGGCCCTCGGCGATGATCTCGGTCACCGACATGCGGGGGCTGAGCGAGCCGAAGGGGTCCTGGAAGACGATCTGCATATCCTTGCGCAGCGGCCGCATGGCGCCCCAGGACAGGTGCTCGATATCCTTGCCGAGATAGACGATCCGGCCCTCGGAGCCGACGAGGCGGAGCAGGGCGCGGCCGAGCGTGGTCTTGCCGGAGCCGGACTCGCCGACCACGCCAAGGGTTTCGCCGCGGCGGATGGCGATGTCGACATCGTCGACGGCCTTGATGTGCCCGATGGTACGGCGGAAGAAGCCGCGCTTGATCGGGAACCAGACGCGCAGCTTCTCGGCGGCGACGATGGTCTCGGCATCGGAGGATTTCGGCGCATCGCCCTTCGGCTCGGCGGCCAGCAGCTTCTGCGTGTAGGGGTGCTGCGGGTTGTCGAACAGGGCCTCGGTGGCGCCGGACTCGACGATCTTGCCCTCGGTCATGACGTGGGTGACTTCGGCCATGCGGCGCACGATGCGAAGGTCGTGGGTGATGAACAGGATCGCCATGCCGCGCTTCTTCTGCAGCGCCATCAGCAGTTCGAGGATCTGCGCCTGGATGGTGACGTCGAGCGCCGTGGTCGGCTCGTCGGCGATGAGCAGCTGAGGCTCGTTGGCGAGCGCCATGGCGATCATCACGCGCTGGCGCTGGCCGCCCGACAGCTGGTGCGGGAAATCGTCGAGGCGCGATGCTGGGTCGGGGATGCCGACCTCGCTCAGCAGCTCGATGGTGCGGGTGCGGGCCGCATTCTTGCGCATACCGCGGTGCAGGATCAGCGCCTCGCTCACCTGCCGCTCGACGGTATGGAGCGGATTGAGCGAGCTCATCGGCTCCTGGAAGATCATCGAGATGTCGTTGCCGCGCACGGTGCGGAGCGCCTTGTCCTCGGCGTGCAGCAGGTCTTGCCCGTTGAACAGGATGCGGCCCTTGGGATGCGAGGCGGCGGGGTAGGGGAGGAGGCGCAACACCGAGAGCGCGGTGACCGATTTGCCGGAGCCGCTTTCGCCGACCAACGCGACGGTCTGGCCGGGCTGGATGTCGAAGGAGACGCCGCGCACCGCGGGCACCAGCCCGTGCTCCGTCTCGAAATCGACGTGCAGGTCATCGACCTGGAGCAGCGGGCCGCTCATGCGCGTGCCCCGGCGAAAGTCTTGCGCGGGTCGAACGCGTCGCGCACCGCTTCGCCGATGAAGACGAGGAGGGTGAGGATGAGCGAGACGGTGAAGAAGCCGGTGAGGCCGAGCCACCAGGCGAAGAGGTTGTCCTTGCCCTGGCTCAGGAGTTCACCGAGCGAGGGCGAGCCGACCGGCAGGCCGAAGCCGAGGAAGTCGAGCGCGGTGAGCGTCGTCACCGACCCGGCGAGGATGAACGGCATGAAGGTGAGCGTCGCCACCATGGCGTTGGGCAGCAGGTGCCCGATCATGATCTTGAAGTTGGAGACGCCGAGCGCCCGGGCTGCGGCGACATATTCGAAATTGCGCGCCCGGAGGAACTCGGCCCTGACGATGCCGACCAGCGCTGTCCAGGAGAACAAGAGCAGGATGCCGAGCAGCACCCAGAAGCTGGGGGCGATGATGCTGGAGATGATCAGCAGCAGGTAGAGCGATGGCACCGAGGTCCAGACTTCGATCGCCCGCTGCGCGATGAGATCGACCCAGCCGCCGAGATAGCCCTGCAGGGCGCCCGCGGTGATGCCGACGATCGACGAGAGGACGGTCAGGACAAGGCCGAACAGTACCGAGATGCGGAAGCCGTAGATCAGCCGCGCCAGCACGTCGCGGCCCTGGTCATCGGTGCCGAGCCAATGGAAGTTGCCGATGTTGCACGACGGATCGGCGACCCCGGCGGGATAGCCGGCACAGCGCTCCTCGGCGGTCTGCTGCCAGGAGGGCTTGGAGGGTGCGGAGCCGCTGAGGGACTCGTCGACCGTGCCGTAGGTGTAGCGGATCGGCGGCCAGGTCATCCAGCCATTGGCGTTGATCTCGTCGGCGATGAACGGGTCGCGATAGACCGTTTCGGCGAGGAAACCGCCGAACCTGGCTTCGGGGTAGGCGACCACCACCGGGAACAGCAGTTCGCCTTTGTAGCTCACCAGCAGCGGCCGATCGTTGGCGATGAACTCGGCGAACATGGTGAGGATGAACAGGACGAGGAAAATCCACAGCGACCAGACGCCCCGGCGATTGGCGTTGAACACCTTGAGCCGGCGCTGGTTGATCGGGGAGAGCAGCGGCGCCGAGCGGGCCTGATCGGCGGGGGCGAAGGCGAGGAAGGGAGAGCGGATGCCCGCCAGGCTCGTGAGCATCAGAGTTCCCGGCTTTCGAAATCGATGCGGGGATCGATCCACATGTACATGAGGTCGGACACCAGCCCGATGACGAGGCCGAGCAGCGAGAAGACGTAAAGCGTCGCGAACACCACCGAGTAATCGCGGTTGAGTACCGACTGGAAACCGAGGAGGCCGAGGCCGTCGAGCGAGAAAATCGTCTCGATCAGCAGCGAGCCGCCGAAGAAGGCCGAGATGAACGCGGCGGGGAAGCTGGCGATGACCAGCAGCATGGCGTTGCGGAACACGTGCCGATACAGCACCTGCCGCTCGTTGAGGCCCTTGGCGCGGGCGGTGGTGACGTACTGCTTGCGGATCTCGTCGAGGAACGAGTTTTTGGTCAGCAGCGTCACCGTGGCAAAGCCGCCGACCGCCATGGCGGTGATCGGCATGGTGATGTGCCAGAGGTAATCGAGGATCTGGCCGTACCAGGGCAGGCTGGCAAAGTCCTCCGACGTCAGCCCGCGTAACGGGAAGATGTTCCAGAAGCTGCCGCCGGCGAACAGCACGATCAGCAGCACGGCGATCAGGAAGCCGGGTAGCGCGTAGCCGACGATGACGATCGACGAGGTCCACACATCGAAGCGCGAGCCATCGCGGATCGCCTTGGCGATGCCGAGCGGGATCGAGACGCCATAGCCGAGCAGCGTCATCCACAGCCCGAGGGTGATCGAGACCGGCAGCTTTTCCTTAATCAGGTCGATGACCGAGATGTCGCGGAAGTAGCTGTTGCCGAAATCGAAGCGGGCGTAGTTCCAGATCATGGTGACGAAGCGCTCGAGTGGCGGCTTGTCGAAGCCGAACTGCTTCTTGATCCGCTCGAGGATCTCGGGCCGGAGGCCGCGGGCGCCGCGGTAGGTGGAATTGACGTCGGCTGAGTCCTTGGCCTGCGCGGTCTCCTGGCCGGCGAAATCGCCCTGTTGGCTGCCGGTGATGCGCTCGGTCGCACTGACGTTCTGGCCGGACATCTGGGCGATGACCTGCTCGACCGGACCGCCCGGCGCAAATTGCACGATGACGAAGGAGACCACCATGATGCCGAACAGTGTCGGGATCATCAGGAGCAGGCGTCTCAGGATGTAGGCGCCCAATGGCGGTTCCAGTCGTCCGGGGTCAGTTCAAGCTAGCAACGCAGCACTGTGGGCCGTAATGCGGCAAATCACCAAGGAGTGAATGCTATGGCCGCACCGCGAATGTGACGCCGGCCTCGTCGCCGACTGCAAAAATGCGGTCGCGCGCCACGGCATAGGCCTCGCCGGTAAGGTGTTCGAGCATCAGCGGCACCTCGCGCGGCAGCCGGTCGAGCTCAGTGAGGTAGGTGCGATAGTCGAGCACGCCCTCGCCAATCGGCACCTCGTCGAGATGCAGCGCCGCCTGGTGATGCAGCTTGATGTCCTTGGCGTGGCAGGACACCACCCACTGCCCGAGCTTGTCGAAACACTCGCGGATCAGCGCGCCGTTATCGAAATACACCCGTGGCGTCATGATCAGGTTCACCGGATCGAAATGCGCGCCGAACATCGGCCGGTCGATGGCGTGGATCAGCTCGACATAGCTGTCGACGCTGTCGGGCAGCGAATACTGCATCATTTCGAGCACGAACTTGGCGCGGGTGGGCTTCACCGTGTCGAGCAGGTAGCGGACGGTTTCGACAGAGGCGTCGAAGGCTTCGGGGCCCATGTTCTCGGCGGCGGGCGCGTAATCGGTGCCGGCCTTGAACGAGCCGATATAGCTGGCCGCGCAGCCGGCCCCGACCGCGTCGGCAATGGCGAGGCGCTCGACGGCGTAGGCGAGGTTGGTTTTCCGCGTCGCTTCATCGGGCGAGACGAGATTGCGCCAGATGCCGATCTCGGCGAGGACGACGTCCGCCTCGGCGAAGGCCTGCTCGATATCGACGAGGCGGGCGGTGTCGTTGATCGACACCTCCGGCACGTAAGCGGCGCCGTAGCCAAACTCACGGTGGGCGCGGGCGAAGGCGTACGGGTCGTCGCTGCCGACCGGCAGGCCATGACCGCCGAGCAGGATCATCAGACGTGGTTCCGCCAGCTGTGCTGCGGGTTGTAGTCGAGCATGCGCTTGGCCTTGTCGATGGAGAGCAGCGTGCCGTTCTGCGACAGCTGGCCCTTGTGCG
>JBKJMF010000091.1:0-9279 GCA_046596525.1 Devosia sp.
CGGGGCTGACGAGCTGCACGTTCAGCGCGGAGACCTCTGCGACAGCGTTGATGGCGCCGGTGTGCGTCACTTTCACCACCTGCATGGTGCAGACTTCGGCGGTGGAGACCACCGGGATGGTGACCGTGGCGGTGCCGGACTCGACGAGGTCGACGCTGCCATTGCCGGTCTGTTCGCAGGCGCCGCCCTCATAGCTGAAGCTCAGCGATACCAGCTCGGCATCGAGCCGGCAGGCCTTCAGGTCGGACAGGGGGGCGAGCTCCTGTGCCAAGGCGGCGCCCGAGAGCAGGCACAGGGCAAGAGTGGCGAGGATCGGGCGCATTGGACTTCTCCGGTTTCTTTGTCTATTGGGACGGCTTCGATTTGAACCTGTCTCTCACCTAACGCATTCCGCGCGCCGCGGATGCATCGGCCGCGCCATGTTGACCATTACCGATCTTACATACCGCATCCAGGGTCGCGCCCTGTTCGAGGGTGCCTCGCTTGTTCTCCCAGACGGTTCAAAGACCGGTTTCGTGGGCAAGAACGGCACGGGCAAGACCACACTGTTCCAGCTGATCCTGGGGCAGCTCGCGCTCGAGGGCGGCTCGATCGAGGTCAACAAGCGCGCCAAGATCGGCGCAGTGGCGCAGGAAGCGCCGGCAGGCTCGATCAGCGTGCTCGACGTCGTGCTGTCGGCCGACAGGGAGCGCACGGCGCTGTTGGCCGAGGCCGAGACGGCGACCGATCCGCACCGCATCGGCGACATCCACATCCGGCTGGCCGAGATCAACGCGCATACCGCCGAGGCGCGGGCTTCGACCATCCTGAAGGGCCTCGGCTTCGAGAAGGACCGCCAGATGGCGCCGACCTCGGAGCTGTCGGGCGGCTGGCGCATGCGGGTGTCGCTGGCGGGCGTGTTGTTCAGCCAGCCCGACCTGCTGCTGCTGGACGAACCCACGAACTATCTCGATCTCGAAGGCACGCTGTGGCTGGAGAAGTATCTCGCGACCTATCCCTACACCGTGTTCATGATCAGCCACGACCGTGACCTCTTGAACAAGTCGGTGAACTCGATCGCGCATCTCGAGCACAAGCGGTTGACCTACTACAAGGGCAACTACGACACGTTCGAAGAGACGCGCCGGATGCAGATGGAGCTCAACAACAAGAGCCGCGAGAAGACGCTCGACCAGATCGCGCACCTGCAGAAGTTCGTCGACCGCTTCAAGGCCAAGGCCACCAAGGCAGCCCAGGCGCAGGCGCGCGTAAAAATGATCGCCAAGCTGAAGCCGCCGGCGGCGATGTTCGATGAGAGCTCGGCCCCGTTCAAGTTCCCCAACCCCAAGAAGGAGCCGGCTTCGCCGATGCTCACCTTCGACGAGGTGTCCGTCGGTTACGGCGACAAGGTGATCCTGCGGCACATCACCAACCGGATTGACCCGGACGACCGGATCGCGCTGATCGGCGTCAACGGCAACGGCAAATCGACCTTCGCCAAGCTCCTGGCGGGCGAGCTGAAGCCGATGTCGGGCGAGATGCGCAAGGGCAAGGGGCTGGATATCGCCTATTTCGCCCAGCACCAGATGGACAGCCTGAAGCCGGAATGGACGCCGTTCGAGCACGTCGTCGAGCTGATGCCCTATGACAGCGAGGCGAAGCGCCGCAGCCGGGTGGCGCAGATGGGGCTCACCACCTCGCGCATGGAAACCAAGGTGAAGAACCTGTCGGGTGGCGAGCGGGCGCGCCTGCTGCTGGGGCTCATCACCTTCGGCGGACCGTCGATGCTGATCCTGGACGAGCCGACCAACCATCTCGATATCGACAGCCGCGATGCACTGGTGGCGGCGCTCAACGACTATGAGGGCGCGGTGCTGATCATCAGTCATGATCGCCACCTGATCGACGCGACCGTCGACAAGCTGTGGATTGCGCAGAACGGCACGATCGAGGAATTCGACCACGACCTCGACACCTACCAGAAGATGCTGACCGGCAAGGACTCGAACGGCAAGGGGAAGAAGGGCGGCAACAAGGACGCCCCGCTTCCGGTCGACGACAAGAAGGCGGTGCGGCAGGACGCGGCGGCGAAGCGCGCCGAAGTGGCGCCGCTGCGCAAATCGATCAAGGATCTCGAGCAGAAGCTCGGCCGGCTGAAGACCGAACTGGCACGGGTGGACGGTTCCCTCGCCGACCCCAAGACCTATGATGGGGCACCGGAACGGGTGATCCTGTTGGGCAAGGACAAGGCCCGCTTCGAGGGCGAGATTGCCAAGATCGAAGAGAACTGGCTGATGTTGAGTGAAGAACTCGAACAGGCCGAGAAGGCGCAGGCATGAAGACGATGACGGCTACCGAGGTGGTCAGCCTGCTCGGGTTGGAGCCGCACCCGGAGGGTGGGTTCTATAGGCAGACCTTTGCCGACGCGCTCAACACCAACGGGCGGCCGAATTCGACGCTGATCTACTACCTGCTGAGCAACCACCAGACCGGTGCTTGGCATCGGGTCGATTCAGCGGAAGTCTGGCACTGGTATGCCGGCGCGCCGATGCGGCTCGACATTTCGCGTGACGGGAAAGCCGTCAGCGAACATGCGCTGGGCAACGACCTCGCCGCAGGCGAGCGGCCGCAGGTGGTGATCCCCGGCAATGCCTGGCAGCGCGCAGCATGCCTCGGCGACTGGTCGCTGGTCGGCTGCACCGTGGCGCCCGGGTTCCAGTTCTCGAAGTTCGAGCAGGCTGAGGATGGGTGGCAGCCGGGGTGAGGCTCGTCCTACCCCTTCTTCGCCCACTTCCCATTGGTATCTTGCTGCCAGTAGGTCACCTCGTTGCCGTCGCGCAGGGCTTTCCACGCGGTGCGGGCTTCGGTGACGGCGTCGGGGTCGTGGCCGGAGAACATGTAGACCAGCCGAATGTAGCCCTCGCCCGATTGCGGGACGGCGCGGTCGACGAAGAATCGGACCTGCGCCTGGTTGGGGTTGTGCGGGCGGGTGGTGATGAGGATGCGTTGCAGCTGGTCGGCATCGCCGCCGGCGAGGGAGTGCGGCAGGAAGCTGTCGTCGCGATAGGTCCAGAGCAGGTTGTCGAGGGCTTCGGCACGTTCCTGGTTGCTGGTTTCGACCACGACGTTCCAGCCGCGTTCCAGCGACTTTTCCAGCAGGATCGGGACCACCCGTTCGAGCGGCTGGCTTTCGAGATGGTAGAACAGGATCTCGGCCATAGGCTTACGCGGTCCCATCCGAAGGCGGAACGGCGCCGTGTTGCAGCGCCAGCGCCGTCAGGGTGTCGGCGAGGAGCCTGGCCGGTTGGTCCATGGCGCGGACCGGGATGTTGGCGAGGCCGGCCGCCGGTTGGCGAAGGCCGGCCGTGCCGGCGCGGTAGGGGCTGAGACGGGTTTCGAGCGGGGTCTTCAGCGCCAGCAGGACGCCGCCGCCGCCCGGCGCGGGGGCCACTTCGACGATATCGCTCCAGGCAATCGGCGCATCGGTGACGCGGCGGTCGAAGACGCCGTTCTCGTCAATGGTCAGCACCGGGCGCGGCAGGCGCAGGTCGCCGATGATGACGCTACCGACGGCGAGGAAAAACACCCCTATTGCGAGGGCGGGAAGCGCCAGCAGGATCAGCGAGAAGCTGGGCGTCATGCCGAGCAGTCCGACCAGGGTGGCGACCAGAAGCACGGCCGGCAGCAGAGCGATCAAGCCGGCGACGACAGCCATCGCCGCAACCGGTGGTAGCCAGAGGCGCGACGGGCTGGCGGTCAGCGGCAGATCGGGCAAAGTGCCGGTCATTTGGCCTCGTAGTTGTCGCGCACCAGCCGATCGAGCAGCGCCACGCCGAAGCCCGAGGCCCAGGCGGTGTTGGTTTCGGAGGACGGGGAGGCCAGCGCCACGGCGGCGATGTCGAGATGGGCCCACGGCACATCGTTGACGAAGCGGGCGAGGAACTGCGCGGCGGTGATCGAGCCGGCCGGGCGGCCGCCGGAGTTCTTGATGTCGGCGAAACGGCTGTCGATCAGCTTGTCGTAGGCAGGGCCCATCGGCATGCGCCAGAGCTTCTCGCCGGTGGCGAGGCCGGCGGCGAGGAGCTTCGTCGACAGCTCGTCATTGTTGGAGAAGAGGCCTGCATGATCGTTGCCCAGCGCCACGCCGATGGCGCCGGTGAGGGTCGCGAGGTTGATCATGAACTTCGGCTTGAAACGGTCCTGCGTGTACCAGAGCGCGTCGGAGAGGACGAGCCGGCCCTCGGCATCGGTGTTGACGATCTCGATGGTGGTGCCGGACATCGCCTTGAGGATGTCGCCCGGCCGCATCGCCGTGCCGGACGGCATGTTCTCGACAAGGCCGATGACGCCGATGGCGTTGACCTTGGCCTTGCGGGTGGCGAGCGCATGCATCAGGCCGGTGACGGCGGCGGCGCCGCCCATGTCGCCCTTCATGTCCTCCATGCCGAGGCCGGGCTTCAGCGAGATGCCGCCGGAGTCGAACACCACGCCCTTGCCGATGAAGGCGATGGGCTGGTCCTTCGACTTGCCGCCGTTCCAGCGCATGATGACGAGGCGGGGCGGGCGGGCCGAGCCCTGCGACACGCCGAGCAGCGCGTTCATGCCGAGCTTGCGCATGGCCTTTTCGTCGAGTTGCTCGATCTCAACGCCGAGTTCGGCGAGTTGCGCGGCTTCGGCCGCGAATTCGAGGGTGCCGAGCACGTTGGGCGGCTGGTGGACGAGATCGCGAGCGAGCAGCGTGCCCTCGACGGTGGCCTGCCGGTCGGCGATGGCCTTGTCGGTGGCGGACTTGTCGGCGACGTGGAGGGTGATGGCCAGCGAGCTATCGCCGTTGTCGTCGGCTTTGGCCGCCTTGTAGCGGTCGAACTTGTAGTGGCGGAGGCGCAGGCCGGCGGCGAGTTCGGCGACCTGGTCAGGTGTCGCCTCCTCGTCGAGCAGCACGGCGGCCTTCTTCGCCTTGAGGTTCATCAGCTTGCCGGCGAGCGAGCCGCCGCGATCAGTCCAGGCGGAAAGGCTGGCGCCCTGCCCTGCCTTGCCGCTGCCGAGCACCAGCAACCGGTCGGCCGCTACACCGGCGGGAGCCAGCAGGTCGATCAGTTGGCCCTGCTTGCCCTTGAAGCTCGCGGCGGCGGAAACCTTGGCCCAATCGAGCCCGGTGGCCTTCCAGACGTCGGCCGCGCCGCCGGTGGGGGCGGCGTCCTCGGCGACATAGACGACCAGCGCGCCCGTCGCCTTCAGCGGCAGGGCGGCGGTCTTGATCTCGATCCGGTTCGGCATGGGGGAAATACCTTGTGGCAATGGGGCGGGCGCAATTGCCCGCGAAGGTGGGCAGGCGAGTGATAGTGGCTACGCCCGTCGCGTCAATCCCGCAACACCCCCAGGGCAATGGCCACCTCCCTGCCCCTTTGTCTTGCCAAGCTGCGGCGCGGGCGGGCAATCTCCGCCCGGTTCAACTCGCTGGGGGCAGTCCGGCGAGTGGGCGCGCGTCGGAACTATTCTCAGGCATGACTCGGCTAGGCACTTATCTTTTCAAGCTTTTTGCCGCCGAAGCCGCCGCGCTTTTCGGGGTCGCACTGACTATACTGTACCTCGTCCAGACCCTCAGAATCGTCGAGGTCGGAGCGGTGCGCGATCGCGGGCTCCCGACGCTGTTCTGGCAGGCCATCCTCGGGCTGCCGCCGCTCTCCATCGCCTTCCTCTACGTGTGCCTCGCCATCGGCCTCGCCCGGGCTCTGCGCGCCTTGCAGGCATCGCGAGAGCTGCACATCATCCACGTTTCGCAGCGCCTGCCGGTGCTGATCCGGACCATTCTCGGCTACGCAGCGGTCGGCACGTTGCTGGTGCTGCTGCTCGCCCATGTGATCGAGCCGATCGCCAGCCGCGAGGGCAACCTGATCCGCGCCCAGGCGGCCGCCGACCTGGTCGGCGGATCTCTGGTGCCGAACCGCTTTGCCGAACTGGGCGACGGGGTGACGGTCACGGTGGGCGGACGTGGCGCGGGAGGCGAGATCACGTCGTTCTTCGCTGACGACCGACGCGATACCGCCACCCGCCGCACCTATATCGCCGACTCGGCACTGATCACCGCCGACGAACTCGGCTTTGTGTTGCAGCTCGAAGACGGCACCATCCAGTATCGCACCGCAGACGGGCAGTTCTCGGAAATCTCGTTCGAGCGCTACGACATCGCGCTGGAGCGGTTGACCGGTGACGCCGATACCGGCGATGCGCGCGGCGACCAGACCACCTATGGCCTGATCACGCGGGGCCTGAGGGAAGGCGAGATGCCCAGCGAAGACGTGCGGCACATCGCCGAGCGTACCGCCAATGGCCTCCGGGTGCTGGCATTGTGCCTGTTCGTCGCGGCGATCAGCGGCTTCCCCTCAGGACGGCGCAGGGAGCCGCTGTTGCCGGTCGAGATCACCTTACTCGGGGCCGTGCTGTTCGAGCGCGCGGTCACCACCTATGCACCGGTCGCGGGCTGGGCCCGCGAACTCAGCGGCGTCGTCGTGCTGATTCTCATCGCCGTGGCTATTCTCGTCTACCGGTTGCGCGTGTTCGTGCCGATACCGCGAGAGGCGCACAGCACATGAACCGCATCGACTGGATCATCGTCCGGCGGCTGCTGGGAAATGTCGGGCTGACGCTCGCCGTGCTGTTCGGCATCGTGGTGCTGGTCGAATCGCTCAACACCAACCGTTTCGCGGCTCTTTCGGCCACCGGTGGTACCGTGCTGGCGCTGGCGGCAGTGGTGCTGGCGGCGGCGCGCTGGATCATCGAAACGTTACCCCTCACCTTCCTCGTCGGCACTGTCGCCGGGCTGCTCAACCTGCAGGCGACGCGCGAGATGACGGTGGTCAAGGCATCCGGCCGCTCGGTATGGCGGGTCATGATTGCGCCGCTGGCGGTCACCATTCTCGGCGGCGTGCTGATCACGCTGGTGGTCGACACGGCGGTGATTCAGTTCAACCGCACCCTGTCGCCGAGCAGCACCTCGAGCGGCGACGTGAGCGCGACGGGTACCCTGTGGCTCGACGAGCGGCAGGGCGATCTCCACTACATTCTGGAGGCCGGCTATGTGAACCCGTCTGGCTCGGCGCTCGGCACAGTCAACATCTTCATGATGGAGGCACCCCGCGATCGCATCGAGGCAGTAGCAGCCGAACTCGTCGGCGGCGAATGGGTGATGGCCGAGGCGACGCGCTATCGCTCGAACGAAGTGCCTGAAACGATGACCGATTTCCGCCTGCCGACGGCGCAGTCGGCCGGCGACATGCAGGCGCGGCTGGCCTCGGTCAAGGACATGACGGTGTGGGAACTGGCGGGTTCGCTGGCGGCCCGGCTCAACGATCCCAAGGAGCGGGCCGAGGCCGAAACGCGGTTCCTCAGGCTGCTGGCGCTGCCGCTCACGCTATGTGGCTCGCTGGTCATTGCCTTCGCGTTTACGGCCGGTTATCGAAGGACCAATAAGTATGGTGGGGCGGTGCTTTATGGTATCGTCCTTGGCGTCCTGGTTTACGTGGTAACCGAGATGGCTGGACGCGCCGGGGGCGCCGGCGTGATGCATCCGGCCATAGCAGTTGCAGGGCCGGTAGTGGTTGCCATCGTCATCGGAGTGACGGTGCTGCTCAACAGGGAAGACGGGCGGACGTGAGCAAGATGCGCCGCGACCGGGGGATGGGGACGCGCCTGCGCCAGTTCGGCGTGGCGCTTGCGTTCGCCCTCGTGGCCAGCGCCGCATCCAGCCTCCCCGCCGCCGCCCAGTTCCTGCCCGAGGGATTTTTCGCGACGCTGCCCGAGCCGGGTGCGCCCGCCAAGGTCGAGGCCAACGTCCTCTCCTACGACAAGAGCAGCGACGTGATCAGCGCCCAGGGGCGCGTGATCATGCAGTACGAAGGCTATTCGGTCGCCTGCGACGACCTGCGCTATGAGCAGCGGACCGGCAACCTGACCTGCGTGGGTAATGTCGAGCTACTCGATCCGCAGGGCACGCGCTATAACGCCGACAGCATCGAAGTGACCGGCGGGATGAAGGAAGCCTTCCTCCAGTCGCTGACGCTGACCACCACCGATGGTGCGATGATAACGGCGCGCGACGTGCGCTATTCGAGCGCGCTGGAAACCGTGCTGAACGATGCGACCTACAGCCCGTGCGGGCTCTGCATCGACGCCAAGGGCAATCGCATCGGCTGGAAGGTCAAGGCGGCCAAGCTGATCCAGAACAGCGAAACCAAGACCATCTATTTCGAGCAGCCGTCGCTCGAGGTGCTGGGCATTCCAGTCGCCTGGCTGCCGTGGCTGTCACTGCCCGATCCGAGCGCCAAGCGGAGCACCGGCTTCCTGCTGCCGAGCGTCAACTACAAGGCTGAATATGGCGGGCGGATCACCGCGCCATACTTCATCAATGTCGGAGACGACACGCAGATCCTGCTCGCGCCGTCGCTGATGTCGCGCCAGGGCTTCCTGATGGCGGCGGAGTGGCAGCAACAGTTCGACTACGGCTCGTTCACGGTCAAGGCTTCGGGGCTGTACCAACTCGATCCGGGTGCCTACACCGAACTGGGCAATCGAGAATGGCGCGGCGCCATCCAGAGTGCGGGCCGCTTCCAGCCGATCGCCGACTGGACCGTGGGCTGGTCGTACAGCGCCTTCAGCGACGCCGCATATTTCGACGACTACGACTTCAACAGCGATGACTGGGTGACCAACGAGGTCTACGCCACGCACCTCAGCAGCGATTTCTACGCCGATTTGCGGGTGCAGGAGTTCCTGAAGCTTGGCCAATACGTGACGAACGCGAATGCGGACGCGGCGCAGGCCCAGCAGGCGCTGGCGCTGCCCAATGCCCGCGGCACCGGCTATTTCGATCTCGGCGACTGGGGTCAGGTGCGCGCCAACGGCAACCTGCTCGGCGTGCAGCGGGACATGGACTCGGTAAACAACATCTCCTTCGCGCCCATCGACTACACGTTTGGCTACGAAGGCTCAAAAACCCACGCATCGGGCGAACTGAGCTGGCAGAACCAGATCATTGCTCCGGGCGGCGTGGTCGTGACGCCCTACCTTGGGCTTCGGGCCGACGTCACCAATTACGACAGCGGCGACGCGGTCAGTGTCGGCGAACCCGCCGACCAGTTCCTGTTCGCCGCCACGCCGATCGCCGCGGTGGATTTCCGCTGGCCGCTGTTTGCCAGTAATGGGCTCGATACGCACCTGCTCGAGCCGATCGCGCAGTTGGTCTATCGCGGCAGCGACACCTCGCTGGTTGGGGTTACCAACGACAACGCGCACAGCTTCGTG
>JBKJMF010000359.1:0-3905 GCA_046596525.1 Devosia sp.
CCTAATCTCATACCACGTCAACGGCAGTCGGGGGGTTGTCATCCGGCTTGAGGCAGCGCACTTCGTAATCCGCGGTGGGATTGCCCGGTTTTATGGTCCAAATGGTCCGGTTCTGGATCCGGCGCGTAAGACGCTCAATGGGGTCGCTGCATCAAATGACGCAAAGAACTCAGCACTTATTTTCTTTGGCAGGTCAAACAATTGGTTCGATCTCTATAAGACCTACGAAGTGATCAGAGAGGCTGTTCCAGGAAAAAGACTAGCGAAGGCCGGACTGCTTCCGAGCGGGTCAATCGAGAGTCAACTCACCGGAACGATGAATAACCATCGACATGCCAAAAGCGACTTCAAGGGACCTGAGCTCTCCTTTGTGGATGCGAGGAAGCTGATATCCGCCGCCATAAAAAGCTGGATCGGCGATCAGTGAAGACCTGACGCCGCACTGCCGTTGCTGACGAAATGCGCGCCCGACCCCAAAAGAGCACATCGAGGTCATCCCCCCGATGGACCCGCTGCCGTAAGAGGCGGACTAGTGCTTGATCAGCTGATTCTTGGTGACGTTCAGCGTCACCTCATCGCCTGATATCGAGGCGATCTGCTCCGGCATCACGTAGCGATCCGCCTGGAACAGCCCGTCAGCATCGATCCGGACGAACCCCTGGTGCACCAGCCGGTCGCGCAGTTCCTCGGGCACGTTGTCGCTGGTGAACGCCTTGGCGATCACATCGAACAGGTTATTGTCGCTGGGTCGCCGGGACGGCCCGCTGGCCTCGACTTCCGGCGTATCCGGATCATCGTCGCCGAACTGCACCCACTCGACCTTGCCGATCTCGAGATGCTGGCGATCGAACACCCGCATGCCCTGTTCGACGAAACGCAGGCTGGCACTGGTTTGCATGTTGCTTCTCCTCATGGCTCCGCTCAGGCGGCTTAGGGAGAAATGTGAGTGACGCCGGGGAAGTTCCCGAAGCCTCAGTCGTCCTTGGCTTTCTCGATCGCCGGAATCACTTCTTTCTCCAGCGATTCCATCGTCATCGGGCCGATGTGCTTGTAGGTGATCACCCCGGCCGGATTGACGATGAACGTCTCCGGCACCCCATAGACACCCCAGTCGATCGACAGCCGGCCATCCTTGTCGGCCCCCACCGCGTCGTAGGGATTGCCGAGCTCCGCGAGGAACGCCCGGGCGTTCTCCGGCGCGTCCTTCTGGTTGATCCCGATCAGCTGCACCCCGGTGCGCTTCCGCAGTTCCATCAGCACCGGATGCTCATCGCGGCATGGCACACACCAGCTGGCGAACACGTTGACTACGCTCACCTGCCCGGTCAGCAGCGCCGGCGTGATGCCGGGCCGATCAAGTCCCTCGACCGCCGGCAGCTCGGTCACCGGCGCCGGCTTGTTGATCAGCACCGAGCGCACGAGGCTCGGGTCGCGATCCATGTTCATGGCGAACACCGCGACGAGACCGACGAGGATCAGCAGCGGCAGCAGTGCCAGGAGGGCGCGCTTCAACGCTTGCTCTCGTCCGAGCGGCGGCGGATGCCCGCCTTGTCCAACGCCTTCAGCCGGGCATCGACCCGGAACGAGTCCCACACCACATAGGCGACCAGCGCCACGGTCAGCACCGCCACGCCCACATAGGCCCAGGCGATGAATTCGATATGCGCGCCCTCGCCGATCATTTGGTGTCTCCTGATCCTCCCCCGCGTGGCGGGGGAGGGGGACCGGCGAAGCCGGTGGAGGGGGCGGTCAATGCCGCCTGCCGGCTCAGCGTCTCGGCCCGGCGCCGCAAAATCTCCGTCCGCATCCGCACCACCTGCAACAGCGCGAACAGCAGCGTGAACGCTAGCATCATCACCAGCAGCGGCGTCAGGATCGACACCGGCATATGTGGCCCGTCTTTGGTGAAGACGCTCGCCGGCTGGTGCAAGGTGTTCCACCAGTCGACCGAGAACTTGATCACCGGGATGTTCAGCGCTCCCACCAGCGTCACGATGGCGATGATCCGCCCCGCCTTGAGCTGGTCGTCGAACGCCCGCCACAGCGCGATGATGCCGAGATAGATCAGCAGCAGGACCAGGGTGGAGGTCATCCGCCCGTCCCACTCCCAGAACGTGCCCCAGGTCGGTCGGCCCCACAGCGATCCGGTATAGAGCGCCAGCGCCGTGAACACCGCGCCCAGGGGGGCCGCCGCCTTGTTGGCGACGTCGGCCAGCGGGTGCCGCCACACCAGCGACCCGAGCGCCGAAACCGCCATCACGCCATAGACCAGCTGGCTCAGCCAGGCATTGGGCACGTGCACGTACATGACGCGCACCATGTCGCCCATCTGGTAGTCCTCGGGCGAGTTGAAGAACGCGAACCACAGCCCGATGGCAAAGCTCAGCGCAGTAGCGATCGCCAGCGGCCAGATCAGGTAGCGCGACCAGGCTAGGAACTGCCCCGGATGCGCCAGGCGGCTGAACCAGTTGGGTTGTTTGACGGTATCGACGGACATGGGCTTCGCTCTATTCCCCGGCCACGCGCAAGGCAAGCGCAGCCGCGAAGGGCGAGAAGGCCGTCACCACGAGGCTGAGCGCAATGAGGAACAATGTCGCGCCACCTCCGGCCAGCGGGTCCATCATCCCCACCCCGAAGATCATCACCGGAATGGCGAGCGGCAGGATCAGCACCGGCGCGATCAACCCGCCGCGCCGCAACCCCACGGTCACCGCCGCACCTAGCGCCCCGAAACTCACCAGCGCCGGCGTGCCGATCAGCAGCGCCAGCACCGTCTGCCCCCACTGTGCCCACGACATCGACAGCAGCAGCGCCAGCACCGGCGTAGCCACCAGCAGCGGCAGAGCCGTCACCAGCCAGTGCGCAATCACTTTTGCGGCAACCACCGCCTCAAGCGGCAGGCTCGCGTGCCGCAGCAAGGTCAGCGAGCCATCCTCGTCGTCAGCCCGGAACAACCGGTCGAGCCCGAGCAGCATCGAGAGGAACGCCGCGATCCACACGATCCCCGGCGCCAGCCGGCTGAGCTGCGGCCGGTCCGGCCCAATGGCGAACGGCACGATCACCGCCACCATCACGAAGAACAGCACCAGCGTCAGCGCCTCACCCCCGGCGCGGAACGCCAGCTTCAGGTCCCGCCCGATCAACGCCCGGAACGCATTCATGGGACACCCCCGAGCACCAGCGTCTCGACTCCCGTCTTGTCAGCCAGCGCCAGATCATAATGCGTTGCGATGACGGCAACTCCACCTCGTCCCCGATGCGCATCGATCAATCGCGCGAGCAGCGCCTCACCCTCGGCATCCAGCGCCGCACTCGGCTCGTCCAGCAGCCAGATCGGCCGCTCCGTCACCAGCAGCCGCGCCAGCGCCAGGCGGCGCAACTGCCCCGACGACAGGTAGCCCGCCTCCAGCACCCCAAGTCCGCCGATCCCCACAACCTCAAGCGCATCGCCAACACCGAGCCCGCTCGCCCCATTCATCGCCCGCCAGAACGCCAGGTTCTCGGTCACCGTCAGCCGCGGCTTCAACCCACTCTGGTAGTTGAGCAGATGCACCGCCGTACGCTCAGTCCCCTCAATCACCCCCGCATCCGGCCGCACGATTCCGGCAAGCGTCATCAGCAATGTCGACTTGCCCACCCCGTTCGGCCCGCGCAGCAGCAGCACCCTGCCGGGGCCAACCTCGAACGCCAGATCGGCGAACAGCAGCCGCTCGCCCCGCCTGACGGTGAGTCCGCGCACCCGCAACTGCGGTGCAAAAGCCTCGGAAACGGGCATCGGCTGGTTCATAGCCGCCATGCCTAATGAACCCAAGTCACCACTGGCAAGCGTCATGTAGTTTCTCTATAAGCCAGCCGTAGATTGGAATCCTTCCAGTCAGACGACCTTTGCCCCCGGTCCCACGGGC
>JBKJMF010000390.1:0-7719 GCA_046596525.1 Devosia sp.
CACCACCATGAGCACGGCGACCGGCATCTCCCGCGGTGCCTACCAGATCGCCCCCAACTCCATCCTGCGTCTGAAGGCGGCCCTGCCCGATGTCGCCGACTCGCTCAATGAGCCCAAATATGTCATCGACGAGGCTGGCCTTGCCGCGCTGGAGAAGCTCGGCATCGACGGCGCCATCGTCGCCGAACTCCGCACCACCCAGCTCGACCAGGTCTTCCCCACCCGCCGCGAAGCCGAACGCATGATCAAGGCGCTGAAGGCCCGGCCCTCGACCCGCGAGGTCAAGCAGGTCTCCGAGCAGTTCAACCGCTCCATCGTCAACGCCCGGTTCGAAACCAAGGAGGAGCTGTTCGCCGGTCTCGACAGTCTCGGCGTCGAACTCACACCCGACCAGCGCGAGGCAGTCGCAACCGCCACCTATTCGGGCTGGACCTGGACCACTGGCAACTTCGAGCGGTTGTTCTCATCGCCCGATACGCTGCGCATCCTCATCAACACGCTGTTCTACGTTGCGCTGGTGCTGGTGCTGTTCAACACCACCTACGCCATGGGCCTCGCCATCACGACCCATTATATGGCCGACAAGCCCTCGGGTTTCTTTCGCTCAGTCTGGCTCCTGCCGCGCATCACCCCGCCGGTGATCTATGTGCTGATGTGGAAATGGCTCGCCTGGGACACCGGCTTCATTTCCATGTTCCTCGGCCAGTTCGGCGTACCGCCCAAGAACTACCTGCTCGATAGCGCTCTCAACGCGTGGGTCTTCGTCATCCTCATGAACGGCTTCGTCGGCGCCTCCATGGGCATGCTGGTCTTCTCGTCGGCGCTCCGCGCCATCCCCAAGAGCCAGTTTCATGCATCCGAGGTGGATGGCGCCAACCGCTGGCAGCAGATCCGGCACATCATCCTGCCGCAGATGCGCTGGCCCATCCTCTTCGTCACTTGCTATCAGACGCTGTCGCTGCTGGCTTCGTTCGACCTCATCCTTTTGGCCACCGATGGCGGTCCGGGCGGATCCACCGAGGTCTGGTCGCTCGCCGCGTACCATACGGCGCTCAACAACTATTTCGGCAATCTCGAATACGGCTACGGCTCGGCCATGGCGCTGGTGCTGGTCATCATCGGCATCGTCCTGGCGCTCATCTACCTGCGCGTCTTCAACTACGCGACGCTGGTCTCCAAACCCCTGATCGAGCACTGAGATGGCCGAGCAATCCATCCCCTCTACGAACTTCAAGTCCTGGCCGCTGATCCTGGCGCTCGGCATCGTCTCGGCGCCACTGATCCTGATGTACGCCTATCTCTTCATCGACACGGTCACCGACACTGCCCCCGGTTCGCTCATCCCCAACGCCATCACCTTCCGGCACTGGGATTTCCTCTGGCAGGCGCGTCCGGGCAAGCCCAGCATCTGGCCGGTGGCGCTCAATACGCTGATCTTTGCCACCTGCACGACGACGATCGTGCTCATTGTCTCGTCCACCGCCGGCTATGTGCTGAGCCGCCTCAACGTCCCCGGCCGCGCCTTCTTCCTCGCCGGCGTCATGGTGCTCCACGCATTCCCATCGGTGACCCTGATCATTGCCATCTTCATCGTGCTGCAGATGGTAGGGCTCTACAATTCGCTGATCGGCGTCATCCTCGTCAAAGCCGCGCTCGATCTGCCGCTCGGCATCTGGCTGATGAAGGGTTTCTACGACACCGTGCCGTGGGAAATCGAAATGGCGGGCATCACCGATGGCGCCTCGCGCTTCACGGTGTGGCGCCGCCTCGTGCTGCCGCAGGTCAAACCGGCGCTCGCTGCGCTCGGCCTCTTCGCCTTCCTCTCGGGCTGGAGCGAATACATCCTGCCCCAGGTGCTGACGCCTGGGAACAATGTGCAGGTGATGTCCGTCTACCTCGCCAGCATGATCGCCGACGACAACAACTTCGATCTCGCGCTCTTCAAGTCGGTCGGCGTCTTCTACATTTTGCCGGTGCTCATCCTCTTCGTCTTCTTCCAGAAGCACCTCATGAACATCTATGGCGGGGGCTCCAAGGGCTGATGCGCATCCTTCTCGACCATTTCTCCAAGAGCTTCGGCGCCGTCAACGTAATCGAGGACATGAACCTCGAAGTCCGCGACGGCGAGATGCTTGCACTGCTTGGCCCCTCCGGCTGCGGCAAGTCGACGACGCTTTTCGCCATCTGCGGTATCCACAAGGTCACCGGCGGCCGCATCCTGTTCGGCGACCGCGATGTATCCGACGTCCCCAGCCAGGAGCGCAATGTCGGCGTGGTGTTCCAGTCCTATGCGCTGTATCCGCACATGACCGTCGCCCAGAACATCGGCTTCCCGCTCCAGGTTAAAGGCGTCGCCAAGGCCGAGATCAAGCGCCAGGTCGATGCCATCGCAGGGCTCGTCCATATCGAGAACCTGATGGACCGGCGGCCTTCGCAGCTGTCCGGCGGCCAGCAGCAGCGCGTTGCGCTCGCCCGCGCGTTGATACGCAAGCCCGATGTCCTGCTGCTCGACGAGCCGCTCGCCAATCTCGACGCCAAGCTCCGCCTCGAGATGCGGTCGGAAATCCGACGCATCCAGCTCGAGACCGGCATCACCGCCATCCTCGTCACGCACGACCAGGTCGAAGCGATGAGCATGTGCGACCGCATCGCCATCATGAACGCCGGCCAGATCATCCAGATCGCCACACCCACCGAGATGTACCACAACCCCGCCAGCGCCTTCGTCGCCGGCTTCCTCGGCAACCCCCCTATCGCCTTCCTCAAGGGCGCCGCCGCCGCGGGCACCGTGGCCATCGACAACAGCGACCTCAAACTCGCCCTGCCCAGGGGCGCGGATGGCAAGGTGACCCTCGGCATCCGACCCGAGGATTTCGGCCCGAGCGGCAACGTCATCATCCCCGGCAAGATCGCCTTCGTCGAAACCCAGGGCCGCGAGAACCTCTACGACGTGCGCCTCGCCAATGGCAGCCTGCTGCGTTCCATTCAGCCGGTCCGTGACGACATCAGGGTGGGCGACGAGGTCCATTGGGGCGCCACCGGCGACAAGGTCATGATCTTTGCCGAAGACGGGACACGTCTATGACGACACGCGACTTCTCCGCCTTCACCGAGCGCTACGGCTGGCCCCAGGGCAAGCAGACGTTCCCCTATTGCATCGGCCATCGCGGAGCGAGCGGTCACAAGACCGAGAATACTCTCGCTTCCTTTCAGCTCGCCTCCGAACTGGGTGCCGAGATGTGGGAGCTCGATACGCAACTGACCAGCGATGGCGTAGTCGTGGTCAGCCATGACGACCACCTGCTACGCGTCTTCGGCGTCGACAGGCACATCTCCCAGATGACTGCCACCGAACTGTCGGCAATGAACATCGGGGTGCCGACTTTCGCCGAGGTCGCGGCCCTCGGACGCCGCCTTGGCACCGGCCTTTACATCGAACTCAAGGCCCCCGGCTCGGGCCTCAAATGCTGGCGCGAGCTGCTGCAGCACAACCAGAACTTCGCCTGTCTCGGCTCCTTCGACACGGCGCAGGTCCGGGAGCTTCGTGACGCCGGCTGCGAGTATCCGCTCTCGGTCCTCGTGCGTGTCGGCCACGATCCGCATGCGCTCGGTGACCACGCCGGCGCCGACATCCTCCACCTCTGCTGGGAACGCGCCGGCGACCGCCCGCAAGACCTGGTGACCGCCGGACTGCTCGATCGCGCCTTCCGCGACCACCGCGAGATTGTGCTCTGGCACGAGGAACGCCCCGACATCCTCGCCGACGTCATGATGCTGCCCGTGCTCGGCATCTGTACCGACCTACCGGACCTGATGCGGCCCACCTCCCGGAAGGCGGCTACTGCATGACCGAAAGTGAATCTCGCTCGAAAAAGGTCACCTCCTTCGATGTCGCCAGGCATGCCGGCGTGTCTCGCGCCGCCGTGTCGCGCACCTTCACGCCTGATGCGAGCGTCTCGCCGCAGACCCGCGAAAAGGTCCACAAGGCCGCCAAGGAGCTCGGTTATCGTGTCAACTATCTGGCGCGGAGCCTCATCAACCAACGCTCGGATCTCGTCGGCGTCGTTGCCGCCGGCTTCGACAATCCGTTTCGCGCCATGCAGATCGAGCAGATCGCACGCACCCTGCTGGCCCGCAATTTCCGACCTGTTTTGTTGCCGACATCGCAGGGCGCGGACCCGTCCGAACTGATCGGCCAGTTGCTGCATTACAACGTATCCGGTGTCGTTGTGACGTCCGACGCCCCGCCCTCCGCCCTCTGCGAGGAGTGCGCCGACTATGGCGTACCGATCGTCCTCATCAACAAGGGCGACGATATACCGCTGGTCGATCGCGTCGTCTCGGACGACAAGGCCGCCGGCCAGATCGCCGCGACCTATCTCATAGAAAGCGGTGCGCAGCGTCCCGCAGTGATCGGCGCCACCAGTGTGTCCTATACCGCCCGCCGCCGCGTCGAGGCCTTCCTTGCCCGCTGCAAGGCCCTGGGCGTGGTCGCCGATGTGCTGCCAATTTCGATCAACGACTACCAGCATGGCTTCGAGGGCGCATCGCAGTTGCACGGCACCAATATCGATGCGCTGTTCTGCGTGAACGACTATCTGGCCTTTGGCGTCATCGACCGCCTCCGCCGGGACCGGGCGTCGCATCGTGTGCCGCCGATCCGCATCATCGGCCACGACGACATTCCGCAGGCAAGCTGGGCCGCCTACGATCTCACTACCTTTCTGCAGCCCTGCGACGTGCAGGCAGCGCATGCCGTCGACCTGCTGATGAGCCGTATGGAGAATTCGAAATTGACCGCTCGCGTCGAGTTCACGCCGGTGACGCTTGTAAAGAGAAGGACAGCGTGATGCTCGGCGAAACGCTCGGTCTCGATCTCGACGCCCGCGCCTCGGTCGCGGTCGATCTCGCGCTCCGCGTCGGCCGCGACGCCTCGGCTTTCCGCGACAAAATGGGCGCCACTGCCTTGCAGGTCGAGAACAAGGGGCTGCAGGATTTCGTTACCATCGCCGATAGGCTCGCCGAGTCCACGATCCGCGCCGCCGTGCTGAATGAATTCCCCGCCGATGGATTCATGGGGGAAGAAGGCGGCGGCGGACCCTCCGGCGCAGCGCTCTGGGTGGTCGATCCGATCGACGGCACCACCAATTTCATCCGTGGTTTCCGCCACTGGGGCGTCTCCATCGCCGTCATCGCCGGCGGCAAAGTACAGATCGGCGTGGTCTACGATGCAGCGGTCGACAAGGTCTACTCTGCCGTTCGTGGTGACGGCGCGTTCAAAGACGGCCGCCCGATCCGCGCCTCGACTGTCACCGACCCCAAACATGCCATCGCTATCCTTGGTCATTCGCGGCGCACCGACTTCGACGCGTATCAGCAAGTGAGCAAACAGCTCTACGAGCAGGGCATCGACTACCGCCGAATGGGCGCCGCTGCGATCGGCCTCGTTCGCGTCGCCGATGGCATCGCCGATCTCTACTACGAGCGTCACCTCAACGGCTGGGACATGTTGGCCGGCGCGTTGATCGCGCACGAGGCTGGCGCCGATGTGTATATGCCGTCGATTGACGCCTCGCTCGGCGATGGCGGTCCCATTATCGCGGCCGCGGCGGGCCTGAAGGATCAGTTCGCTTTTCTGCGACAGATCGTCGGTGCATCATGTCAACCTATCTAGCGGAGGGCGAAGCTACGAACCAAGGCAGGCCTGCATGAACGCTTATCTGCTTCTCCTTCATCTCGCCGGCGCCGTGACGCTGCTGCTCTGGGCCGTGCGCATGGTGCGGACCGGTGTCGAGCGTGGCCAGGAGCCGGCGCTCAAGCGTGCGCTGCGCGAAAGCAAGGGCGGCAGACTGCGTGCGGTGGGAATCGGCGCTGGCGTCGCTGTGCTGCTGCAGAGTTCCACAGCCGTGGCCATTCTCGCAGCCGGCTTCGCCGGCAGCGGCACCATCACTCTGGTTACTGGCCTTGCGCTTATGCTCGGCGCCGACTTCGGCTCCTCCCTCGTCGTACAAATTCTCTCGATCGATCTACATTGGCTGATGCCGGTTCTGATGATCACGGGTGGCGCGCTGTTCTTCAAAGGCAACACCCGCGAACTCAAGCAAATCGGTCGCGTCCTCATCGGCATCGCCCTGATCCTCGTGTCTCTGCGGATGATCGGCGAGGCTACCGCGCCATTGCGCGAGGCCGGCTTCCTGCCGCAGGTCGTGAGCTACCTGCGCGGCGATTTCATCACCGCCTTCCTTGTCGGCGCTGCATTTACCTGGCTGGTTCATTCCAGTGTCGCCTCGATCCTCCTAGTCGCTACTTTCGCGACCCAGGGATTGGTGCCGCTAGAACTGGGCGTCTCGCTGATGCTCGGCGCCAATCTTGGCGGCGGCCTGATCGCGGTCGGCCTCACCCGCCAGGGTTTCGTTGAGGCCCGCCGCATCACTTGGGGCAACCTACTGTTCCGTGGCACCGGCGCGCTGGTGGCGCTGCTTGCGTTCCATCTGCTGCAACCTTCAGCCGCCTTCCTCGGCGACAATGCAGCGCGGCAGGTCATCAACCTGCATCTGCTTTTCAATCTCGTGCTGATCCTCATCTGCCTGCCGCTCACGGGTCCCGTGGCGCGCCTGATGGAGCGGCTGGTCAAGCCAAAGCTGACGCCCGAACAGCTCGCCAACCCCCTCGCGGAGGCGGCCTCCTGCCTCGATCAGGCGGTGGTGGGCGTCCCCGCCCTCGCGCTTGCCAGCGCCACTCGCGAACTGCTCCGCATGGCTGAGATCATCGAGCGCATGTTGAAGCCACTCATGGAACTCTACGAGACCGGCGACCCTGAAAAGATCCGCCAGGCCCGCCGGCTCGAAGAGGCGGTCGATCAGGCGCAGTCCGAGATCAAGCTTTACCTGGCCAAGATTGATTATGGCGGCGAGGACGAAGCCAAGCGCGGTCAGGAGCTTTCAAGCTTCGCCATAAACCTCGAATATGTAGGCGACGCCATCTCCAAGACGCTGCTGAAGCTCGCCGAAACCCGGCGCGACCAGAAGCTTTCCTTTTCGCCCGAAGGCTGGCGCGAACTGAACGAACTGCACCATCGCGTCATGGCCAACATGCAATTGGCGCTCAATGTCCTCGTCTCCAAGGACCGCGAATCCGCACGCCAATTGTTGATCGAGAAGGACGCCATGCGTGCGGCCGAACACGCCAGCCACGGCCAGCATCTACGCCGCCTGCAGACGGGCGCACAGCAGAGCATCGAGACCAGCAATATCCACCTCGAGACCGTGCGAGCGCTCAAAACAATCAACTCGCTCTTCGCCAGCGTCGCCTATCCAATCCTTTCAGAAAGTGGCGACCTGCTCGACAGCCGCCTCACCGGCAAGAGCTACAGCCGCTGAAATAGGCGATGTCCCTCACCGCCGCCTCAGATTCTCAACAAGGTTTGGGGAGCGGCCTAGGCCCGTCGGCGGGCGTCGAAGGTCCAACTCCGCGCTGATAAGTCGCCCCCGATCAGCGACTGCCACATTCCGGTCAGGTCGGTTCATGGTGCGCTGAGCTTGCCTGGCCTATCCCACGGGTGACGCCATCGCCTCAATGTCCGCTTGGCGCATGGGTTCAACCGATCGCCGCGACACACTCAGCGAACTTCTCCGCTGGTGTCTTATAGAGCAAGGGCTTTCTGGGGCGTTCATTGAGCTGCCGCGCGATGGCGGTGGGCTCAACCACGCTCAGCGCCAT
>JBKJMF010000524.1:0-5464 GCA_046596525.1 Devosia sp.
TCGGCTTGTCGGCGAAGAACCGCGTCCAGTGCTCGTGCCCGTCACGGCTCTCGATCACCACCCGCACCGGCACCCGGCCTTCTTCCACCGGCAGGCCGAACCGCCGCGCCAGGAACCGGGTGATGGCGTTCTCCGCCGGCCCCACCACCGCCTCGCCCTCAGCGATCACCGCCGGCCGGCCGCGATGCAGCCGCCTCGTCACCTCCGGCAGCCGGTCGAACCCGTCACCCATGACACGCCGGTAGAGCGGCTTCTCGCCACGGAACGCCATCTGCTTGGTCTCGATGGCTAGGCCCTCGAACCACGGCTTGATCTGCTCGACGCTGACGATCCCCGCCGCCGATCGGGCCCCGCCGCGCAGCCGTCCGCCCAGCGTCAGCATCTCGATCACCGCCGCCGCCGGCGCCACTGGCACATATGGCCCGTCGCCATTGGCCGCCTTCAGCCACCACCGCACCACCCGCGGCTCGCCCCTCGCGTCCTGCCCCGATGCCTCGATGAGCATGCCGCCATCGGCAGTGCCGAACCGGTCGAGCCACAGCGCAATCTGTGTGCCCAGCCCCGCCAACATCCGAGCCGACTTGATCAGCCCCCAGCGCACCGGCGTGCCGGCCACACCGATCAGCCAGTTGAGCACCGGCAGTTCCATCCCCGCATCGAACCCGGCCCGCACCCGCGGCGCAAACCGCGCCGGCACCAGGTCGAGATCCGGCACATCGGCCAGCATGGCACGCCGCCGCGGCAGACCTTCGATGGTCACCCAGCGCCCGCCGCTCCAACCACGTCCCTGCTCCCACCCGGCCTCGCGGAACACCCGCACACGCTGCCCGACCCAGCTGAGAATCCCCTCGACCACCGAGCGCCCCTTTGGCGTCTTGTTCCCCGGCACGATGGCGATATCGATGCTGTCCACCGCCAGCCACGCGCTGGTGACGCTGTCGAGCACGGCATGCGTCAGCCCCGGCGTCGAGCTTGCCCCCGAAATCACCGAGATCGCCACCGCTCGCGCCGCGCTATCAAACTTTGCCACCCCGGCAACGAAGGCCCTCGAGTCGGCGATATCGACATAGTGGCAACGCGCCCCAATGGCCGCCTCGATCAGTTGCGTGCCGCTGAGCTGGAATGGCCCGGAGCAGTCGACCACGACGTCGCAATCGATCTCCTTGAGCCGCTCGGCGCCGATCCGGTCGCGATCGACCATCACGAAGCCGAACTCGCCCTGCTCGTCGATCAGCCGCAGTTCGCGCTGCAGCGCCAGCGCACGTTTCTCATTGCGCCCGCCAAGGCTGACCCGAAACCCCTGCCGCCGTGCCAGCAGCCGTGCCAGGCGCGAGCCGAACACCCCGGCCCCTCCGACGATCAGGATGTGTGGCCGGCTCATGCCGCCACCTCGCGTAACGCATTCGTTTCCAGTCCCATCGCCTTCAACGGACTCAGCAACTGTCCAGACACCATCGCCGCCAGCAGCCACGGCACCGGCGGCACCTTGGCCACCGCCGATACCAGCCCGTCGCGCACGAGCGGCAGCACCGCGCCATCCGATTGGTAGAACGGCGTCAGCGTCAGCGACAGCATCTGATAGAGCCGCACGTGCCACCGTCGCAGCCGCGCATACTCCGCCAGAGCGTCCTCAACCGACGCGGCGTTCGCCAGCGCTCCCGCGAGCGCCGCCGCATCGAGCAGCGCCATGTTGGCCCCTTGCCCAAGCTGCGGGCTGGTCGCATGTGCGCTGTCGCCGATGAATGCGATGCCATCGCCGGCCGGCACCTGCAGCGTGTGATGCGCATAGCGCGCCAGCGTCATCTGCTTGAAATCCGTGATCGCCTCGAGATGCGGCGCGGTCTCCGGCCAATAGCTCAGCACCTCCTCGCGCCAGCCATCGATCCCGGCTGACCGCACAGCCTCGAACGTCTCCGGCTTCAGGCTCCAGAAGAACGCCGCCAACTCCGGCCCGTCCCGCTTCTGCCGCCCGACCGGCAGCACGCCGATCATCACGCTGGCCTTGCGATAGCGCTGCATCAGCGCATCCCGGCGGAACCCGGCGTCGACCCACGGCACCGTGCCCCAGATCGCCCCGAAAGCCAGCGGCCGCGACCGGCTCGGCACTTTCGCTTCCACCTTCAGCGGCGAGGCCGATCCGAGCGCATCGACCACCAGGTCAAACGGGCCCTCCCGCCCCTGCGGCCCACGCAGCCACTGCTTGCCACTGGAGCGCTCCAGCGCCTCCACCGCAAAGCCGGTGCGGATCGGCAGCCGCTCGGCCACCACCGCGTCGTGCAGCACGTTGAACAGCGCCGCCCGATGCACAGCGATCGCGTACACCTCCGGCCCCAGCGGCCGGTAGCCGACGTCCAACACCACGCGTCCGCTCTTAGCGTCCGTCCCGATCAGCCGGTCGACTCGCGCCCCCAGCGCCGCGATCTCGCCGTAGAGCCCGAGCGCGTCCAGCACCGCCAGCCCGGTCGGCTGCAGCATCAGTCCCGAGCCGATCGGCCGCGGCGTCTCGAACCGCTCGAACAGCCGCACGCGATGCCCGGCGCGGCTGAGCATCAGCGCCGTCGCCAGCCCACCGGGTCCCGCACCGGCGATCGCAATGTCCAATGATTTCAGCAGTCTCGCGTCCTCGGCTTCCCGAGGCGAACTAGATCACCACCTGCGTGCCGATTTCAACCACGCGGCCGGTCGGAATATGGAAGTATTCCGTCGCATCGGTGGCATTACGGGCCAGCGCGATGAAGATACGGTCGAGGAACAGCGGCATGCCCCCCTTTGGCGAAGGCTTCAGCGACCGCCGTGACAGGAAGAACGAGGTCGACATGATGTCAAACTTCCAGCCCAGTTTGCGCGCCAGCGCCAGCGCCTTCGGGATATTCGGCGTCTCCATGTATCCGAAGGTCAGCACCACCCGGTAGAACAGGTCGTTAAAGGCGTCGATAGTGACCTTCTCGTCGTCCGAGACGCGTGGTGCCGACGAAGTGACCACTGTCAGGATCACGTTGTGTTCGTGCAGCACCTTGTAGTGCTTGAGGCTATGCAGCAGCGCCGTCGGCGCGCCCTCGATGTCGGAGGTGAGGAACACCGCCGTTCCCGGCACGATGATCGGCTTCTTCTTCGACAGGTTCTCGACCAGGAACTGCAGCGGCACCTCGTCGCGCCGCGTTTTCTCGCTGAGCCGGTTCCGGCCGACGATCCAGATCGCGATTGTCGCCGCGATCAGCAATGCCACCAGTACTGGTACCCAGCCGCCCTGGAAGAATTTCGCCGCATTGGAGGAAAAGAAGATCGCCTCGATGACGAAGATCGGCACAACGATCAACGCGATCAGCCAGGGCTGCCACTTCCAGATCCGGATCATCACGATGACCAGCAACCCGACGGTGACCAGCATTTCGCCGGTAACCGCGATGCCGTAGGCGGCGCCCAGGTGGCTAGAACTGCCGAAGCCGAGGACGAGCAGCACAACCGCCACCATCAGCAGACCGTTGACCAGCGGCATGTAGATCTGCCCCTGCGTCGTCGCCGAGGTGTGCAGCACGGTCATGCGCGGCAGGATGTTGAGCGACACGGCCTGCCGGGTGAGCGAGAAGGCACCTGTGATGACCGCCTGGCTGGCGATGACGGTTGCCATGGTGGCGAGCAGCACCATCGGGATCTGCGACCAGTCCGGCAGCATCTGGTAAAATGGGTTGCCCACGGCCTCGCCGTGCTGAAGCACATAGGCGCCCTGCCCAAAATAGTTGAGCAGGAGGCAGGGGAAAACCAGCGCGAACCACGCGATGATGATCGGCTTCCGCCCGAAATGCCCGAGGTCCGCATAGAGCGCTTCCGCGCCGGTCACCGCCAGGAACACCGCCCCGAACGTGGCCGCCGCGATGCCGGTATGCGTGCCGATGAAGTTGACGCCGTAGAGCGGGTTGATCGCCGCCAGCACAGCCGGGTCTTCGATGATCCGCATCAGCCCGAAGGCGCCGAGCGCCAGGAACCATACTACCGTGATCGGGCCGAAAACGACGGCAACCCCGCTGGTGCCGAACCTTTGCACCGCGAACAGCCCGATGATCACCACGATGGTCGCGGGGATGATCCAGCGATCGAAATCGGGAGCCACCACCTGCACACCCTCGATCGCGGAGAGCACCGAAATCGCCGGAGTGATCATGGCGTCGCCGTAAAACAGCGCCGCCCCGAGCACCCCGAGCACCAGCACCCAGACGGGGCGGTTCTTGAAGCTCGCCTGCGCCAGCGCCATCAGCGACAGCGTGCCGCCCTCGCCCTTGTTGTCGGCTCTCAGCACGATGCCGATATATTTGCCGGTGACGAGGATGATTAGCGTCCAGATGATCAGCGACAAAAGCCCCAGGATGGTGGCCGGATTTGCCGGCGCGCCCGCCGCTGTCGAAACGTGCAGGGCCTCGCGGAACGCGTAGAGCGGGCTTGTCCCGATGTCCCCATACACCACCCCGATCGCTCCCATGACGAGAACAGGCAGGCCTTGGTTCAGTTCTTCGTTTTCTGGAGCGGCGGCACCGGCTGGCGGGGCAACGTTACTCGCGGGTGCCATATTGAGCTCCGGTTACGCCGGCGGTTTCTATACCTATCCGCTTCCGCGCTCAACACGAAGCCCGCATGCGCCGCATGACGACCAAACTGTCAGCAAAAACAAGTGGGGACGGCGCCATGGGAAGCACCGTCCCCGACCGGGGTGCGAAAGGAGGAGAACCCCGGAAACGCTGGGCTGGGTTTAGGCGGCCTTGGTCGCCGCGTCGGCCGCGTCGGCCTGGCGGGCGTTGCGGGTGGCATTGGTCCACCACGCCAGGTTGTCGAGCATTTCAGGGACGAACATGTCGAAGTTGCCCTTGGTGTCGTCCCAGCTCTTCTGGCCCATCATGATCGGGATGAAGTCCGAGCCACCGATATGGACGGCGTGACGGACCGGCACGGCCTGCAGTTCGACCATGATGTTGCGCAGGTGCTCGATGGCACGGGCGCCGCCCACCGAACCGTAGCCGACAAAGGCCACGGCCTTCTTGATGAACGGCTTGTAGGCCCAGTCGATGGCGTTCTTCAGCGCGCCGGTGATCGAGCGGTTGTACTCGGCGGTGACGATGATGAAGCCGTCGAACTCGTTGAGCTTGGCCTGCCACTTGGCGGCAACCTCGTTCGGGGTCGGCATCCACATGTCGGACGCAGCGGCGTCGAACAGCGGAAGCGGGTAGTCCTTCAGGTCTACCAACTCGACGTCGACATCGCCGCGGGCGGCGGTGTGGTCGGCGATCCACTTGGCCGGCTTGTCGCCGAAGCGGGTCGGACGGGTCGAGCTGATGATCACGGCAATCTTGGGTTTGGTCATTTGCTGCACTCCAGTATCAAAATGTGACTAGCGGCAAATAAGTGCCCTAGGTGCCTCGGCGCAAGCAGGCACCAGAATGATGCGGGGGCACAGAATCCAAACCCGGGCACATTC
>JBKJMF010000560.1:0-3496 GCA_046596525.1 Devosia sp.
CCGGAGATGGGCGGGGGCGCCATTCTCGATGCGGCGAGCCACCTGTTCGACATGCTGATCTGGCTGATGGGCAAGCCGACCGATGTCAGTTGCCTGTACGACCGGCTGGTGCTGGAAGGCACCGACACCGAGGACACTTGCCTCGTTTCCATCCGCTTTGAGAGCGGGGCGATGGCCAATGTCACGATCAACCAGTTCCAGAAGCCCAACATTGCGCGCTTCGAGTTCATCGGCACCAAGGGCAATTTGATGCTGGAGCACTCGGTGCTGAAATTCGCCGACGATGACAGCGGCAGCTGGAAGGACGCGCGCGATTTCATGGATGGGCTGGTGCCGACCGAGGCGCACCAGGCGCGGTTCCGCATGCAGGCCGACGCGATGCTCGATGCGATCGAGGGTAAGCCTTGCTGGCTGGCGACGCTCGATGATGCGCGCGACAATTTGCGGGTGGCGCTGGCGGCCAAGCAATCCTGGCTCGAAAAGCGGATCGTGAGTCTCTGATGTTCGATTTTGGCGGCAAGACAATATTGATGGCGGGCGGCGCGGGGTACCTGGCGCTGCCGGTGAGCAAGCTCATCGCCGCCCAGGGCGCCAATGTGGTGCTGGCGGATATCAACCCGGAGCGGCTGGCGGCGGCCGAGGCCGAGGTGAAGGCGATTGGTGGCGAGGTGCTGGCGTTGCCGCTCGACATCGGCGACGAGGACTCGATCCTCGCGGCCGTGCGGGCGGCCGCCTCGAAGTTCGGTGGGCTGCATGGGGTGGTGAATGCCACGTTCGGCTCGACCGGCAAGCGGTTCGAGGACCTGACGGCGGCGGATTTCGACCGCACCAACCGGCTGAACCTCACCGGCAGCTTCATCCTCGCCCGCGAGGCGGCGAAGCACATGGGGACCGGCGGCGCGATGGTGCTCTATGCCTCGATGTATGGCGTGGTGGCGCCCAACCCGGCGAACTATCCGGGCGACATGGCGCCCAACCCGATCGAGTACGGGGCCGGCAAGGCCGGGATGATCCAGATGGTGCGCTACATGGCAGGGCATTTCGGCCCTGCCGGTATCCGCGTCAACGCCGTGGCGCCGGGGCCGTATCCGCATCAGGCGACGCAGGACAATGCCGAGTTCATGGGGAACCTGGCGCGCCAGACCATGCTGGGCCGCATCGGCCGGCAGGACGAGATGGCTGGGCCGACGGCGTTTCTGTTGAGCGATGCGGCCAGCTACATCACCGGGCATTGCCTCAATGTCGATGGCGGCTGGACCGCCTGGTAGGGAAGTTTATCGATGAGCGTTCTGCCGATCGTGAAGGATGAGATCCGTCTCGCCATGCTGGGCATGGTGGAGGGCAACGGGCACCCCTATTCCTGGAGCATCATCATCAATGGCGGCTACGACGCCAAGGCGCTGGCGGCCTGCCCGTATCCGGTGATCAAGGACTATATCGCCAAGCAACCCGCGGGCACGCTCGGCATTCCCGGGGCGAAGGTGACGCACGTGTGGACCGACGATCCGGCCGATGCCGTGCAGGTCGCTGCCGTCGCGCATATCCCGAACATCGCCAAACGCGCCGAGGATGTGATCGGCGAAGTGGATGCGGTGCTGATCGCCACCGACAAGGGGTTCGAGCATGTCGAGCGGGCGCGGCCGTTCATCGAGGCCGGCGTGCCGGTGTTCATCGACAAGCCGCTCTGCGACAACCGGCTCGACCTCGCGACGTTCTCGAAATGGGTGGCCGAGGGCAAGCCGCTGATCAGCTCATCGGCGATGCGCTTCGCCAAGGAATACGTGCCGTATCACCGCGCGACGCACGCGCTGGGGCAGCTGCGGCATGTCAGCGCCACCATGGCTAAGTCGTGGGAGGCCTATGGCATCCATGCGCTGGAGACGGTGTTTCCGATCACGGGACCGGGCTATGTTTCGGTGCAGAACATCGGCGATGCCACCAGCAACATTGTCCACCTGCGCCATCGCGATGGCATCGATGTGATGCTGCAGGTGACCAAGGACATGGGCGGCGGCTTCGGCATGGTGACGCTGGCCGGCACGGCCGGCGGCTTGCAGCTGAAGTTCTCCGACACCTACCATGCGTTCCGCACCCAGCTCTGCGGCTTCGTCGATTACCTCCGCACCGGCAGACCGCCAGTACCGTGGGAAGAGACGCGCGAACTGATGCAGCTGGTGATCGCCGGCATCGAAAGCCGCGAGCAGGGTGGCCGGCGTGTATTCCTCAGCGAGATGGATTGACAATGCAGGTACTCGACAGCTTCTCGCTTAGGGGCAAGGTGGCGCTGGTCACCGGTGGCGCCGGGCTCTACGGCCGGCAGATTGTCGCGGCGCTGGCCGAGGCGGGAGCGCAGACCTTCATTGCGGCGCGCGATATCGGCAAGCTCGAAGTGGTGGCAGCGGAGGAGCGGGCGCGGGGTTTCGATGTCACGGCGCTGCAGCTTGATCTGTCGTCGGATGCGTCAATCGAGGCGCTGCATGCCGAAGTGATTTCGCGGGCCGGGCGTTGCGACGTGCTGGTCAACAACGCGGTAACGCGCTCCGCGCTCGATGGCTGGGCGCATGAGCTCGACGATTTCGACCGGAGCCTCCGCGTCAATGCCTCGGCGCTGTTCAAGATCACCGAGCTGTTCGGGCGGAGCATGCGGGCCCAGAAGTCCGGTTCGATCATCAATATCGGCTCGATGATGGGCATGGTGGGCGCCGAGATGGCGAACTACGAGGGCACCGACATGACGCCAAATCCGTCGCCGATCTACCACTACGAAAAGGGCGGCATGCTCAACTTCACGCGCTGGGCGGCGAGCATTCTCGGCGCCGACAATGTGCGGGTGAACTGCCTGTCGCCGGGCGGCTTCTTCAACAACCAGCCGGCGCCGTTCGTCAAAGCCTATAGCGCGCGCACCCAGCTGGGGCGCATGGCCAACGGCACGGATTTGAAGGGCGTTATCGTCTTTCTCGCCTCCGATGCCTCGGCCTATGTCACCGGCACCAATATCCCGATCGATGGCGGCTATACCGCCAAATAACCCCCCGGAGGAGTTTCAGATTGTCCCAGACGCAGCCCTACGCCGCGACGCCCCCGACGCGCTTCCGCATGCGGCCGAGCCGCGTGCTGCGCACTATCCGCGAGGGCAAGGTTGCGCGTGTCCTGAAGCTGAACATCGCCGACGCCAAAATCGCCGAGATCTTCGCCGCGGCGCAGCCCGATGCGCTGTGGCTGTGCATGGAGCACACCTCGGCGACGTGGGAGCAGGTGGAAAACCAGATCCGCGCCGCCAAGCTTTATGATGTCGATACGCTGCTGCGCATCTCGCGCGGCAGCTACAGCGATTACATCCGCGGCTACGAGATGGACGCCACCGGGCTGATCGTACCACACGTGATGAATGCGGACGACGCGCGCAAGGTGCGCGACATGACCAAGTTTGCGCCGCTCGGCAAGCGGGCCGTCGATGGTGGCAACAACGACGCGCAGTTCACCCGTGTCGGCTTCC
>JBKJMF010000118.1:0-5499 GCA_046596525.1 Devosia sp.
GCGACACTCTACGCCGCCAACTGCACCGACGACTCGCCGTTGTTTGTGGCGACCTGGTACCCCATCGCGATCGGCACACTGGCACTGCTGGGCGGCGTCCTCGGGCACAGGTTTGCACGATGGTAGATATGCCCGACGGCTCGCAGGACATCCGCATGGAAGGGAAAGCCATGACGCAGCACCCCGGAAGGTCAAGTCGCAATTTTCTGGCTGCGCTGGCCGCTCTCACGCTTGTCGCCTGTTTCGACCCCGTTAGCGCCATCCGGCCCGCGTCGGCGGAGCAAGCCGTCGCTGCAAAATTCCGCACCATCACGACCGAACAACTCGCTCGGATGCTCGATCAGAAGGACTTTCTGTTCGTGAACGTTCACATCCCCTACGAAGGTGAAATCGCTCAGACGGACTTGTTCATCCCCTTCGATGAGGTCAGAGGGAACCTGGATCTACTGCCCGCCGACAAGTCAGCCCCGCTCGTGCTCTACTGCCGCAGCGGCCGGATGAGCGAGATTGCAGCAGGCGATCTTGCCGCGCTCGGCTACACCAATGTCTCGCATGTGGCCGGCGGGATGGTCGAATGGGCGCGACGCGGCCGCGACGTACTCAGCAAGTGAAATCATGCTGAACCGGCCCGGCTTCGTAATTTCGTATACGATGAATACCGGAACAGGCCGGCTTCAGGTTGGGCTCGGCGCTTCAAGTCATTGACATGGTGGAGGATCTGCGCCGCGCTGGCGCTTTGGGCGATCTCGATCGAGAATGCCAGGGGACTCTCGATCCTGGCGGACGATCTGGGTTCCGCTGTGGTTGTTAAACGGCAAGTACCAGACTGACGAGCTTGGTGTCGGAATGTGAGCGCCGTGCCCCGCCAACTGCGCCTGAGTAGTCCGCGGCTGCCCTCTTTCGAGATAAGTGGTGGGTTACGCGGCGCAGCAGGAGAGTTTCGCGACATCCTTGCTGAATCCGAGCGCCGCCAGCTTCAGACCCTCGACTGTCGTCAGATAGGGGAAGATGGTCTCCGCAAGCGCCGTTGCGGTCATGCCGAACTTCAACGCCATAGCCATAGTCTGGATGCTGTCGGCCCCCTCCGGTGCGAGGATCTGTCCACCGAGCAGGCGATCGGTCACGGCGTCCGCGACGAGCTTGACGAGCCCGCGGGTATCCCGCGCTGCACGGGCGCGTGCGATCAGGTCGAGCGGCACCACCGACGTCTTGGTACGATGTCCTCGCGCCTTGGCGGCGGCTTCGGTCAGGCCAACTCCCGCGACCTGCGGGTCGGTGAACGTGACCCAGGGCATGGCGGCGTTATCGTAGACAAGATGGTCTCCGTTGAGTGCGTTGAGCGCGGCGACCTTGGCGCCGAGCGCGGCCATGTAGACGAACTGGTCCCGCCCGGTCACGTCGCCCGCCGCATAGATGCCGGGTCGCGAGGTGCGCATCTTCTGGTCGACGGCTATGCCGCCGGCCGTTGTAAGGAGTACTCCGGCATCCTCCAGGCCCAGATTCTCGGTATTTGGCTGGCGACCGGTCGCGACCAGTACTTGCTCCGCCGCCAACACCTCGTGGACACCGTTGTGCACGACGCTGAGCGCGACTCCGGTCTCGGTCCGCTCGATCCGTTGATAGGTCAGATCAGTGTGAATCTCGACGCCCTCGGCGCGCAGGTAGCCTGTCAGCGCCTCGGCAACCTCCGGTTCGGCCCTCGGGAGCAGCCGCGTTCTGGCCACCAGCGTCACCTCGACGCCCATGCGCGCAAACATCTGGACCAGTTCGCAGCCGATATAGCCGGCGCCGACGATGAGAAGCGAACGCGGCAGATCCCTCAGCTCCAGCGCCGTCGTGCTGGTCAGATACGGGACTTCAGCGATACCAGCGATGTCGGCTGGGGCGGGCCGGGCACCGGTCGCCACCACGACTTTGCCTGCGGCGATGCGAGCACCATCCACCTCGACTATCTCGCGGCCAAGAAGGCGGGCCTTCCCCTCGATGTGGTCGATGCCCTCATAGCCGGGGAGCAGATCGGCGTATTTCTCCTGACGCATCCTCGAAACCAGGTCGTCCTTGGCAGCGACGAGCCGTCCCCAGTCGGGCGCGCCGGCCTTGCCCGCAAGACCAGCAAAGCGCGACATGATGCTGACCCCGTGCAAAGCCTCGGCTGCCCGGATCAAGGTCTTGGAAGGAACGCAGCCGATATTGACGCAGGTGCCCCCGATGGTGCCGTGTCCGATCAGGGCGACGCTCGCTCCCTCCTGCGCCGCAGCGATGGCGGCTGCAAATCCGGCCGATCCGGCGCCAATCACCGCGAGGTCATAGCGTTTGTCGAGCTTGGGTACACAGCAATCGCTCATGTCTTAGCTCCCCAGCACGCTGGCCGGATAGCCCACATTGGCGGCCTCTGCGGCGATGGCTTGTTCCGTCGCTGACGCAGGATCAAAGACGACAGTCGCTGTCTTCGCATCGAAGTCGATCACCACCGAACGCACCCCCGGAACGCGCTCCATTGCCGCCTTCACGGTCACGGGACACAGCGCGCAGGTCATGTTCTCGACGGCAAACACTACCGTGCGTTCGTGCGCCACGATCGCCTGCGCCGCGGCCGGGGCGTGCGACATCGTCGGGCCGAGTGCGCTGATGACGGTGGCGGCGAGAAGGGCCCTGAGAGACGGGGTCACGGGTCAACTCCTAGTAAAGCAGTGGGGCCCACCAGCTCATAGTGAGGGCGAGCAACACGAGAGCAGTAGCCAGCCAGAGCGCGACCTTGCTGATGACGGAGGATTCAGGGCGAGTACAATAGGTGCCGGGCTCGCACACCGGCTGCTTTCGGAAGTAGACCTGCCAGAAGCCAAGTCCGATCAGCACGAGCGTCACTGTGGCGACATACGGCTTGTATGGCTCCAGTGCGGCGAGGCTGCCGATCCAGGCGCCGGAGGCGCCGAGTGTCACCAGGGCAAGCGGGATGACACAGCATGCCGATGCCGCCACCGCGCCCAGGAGACTGCCCGCGGCCAACCAGGTTCGCGCCTGGCGGGCGGCCGATGCCGGCTCCCGTCGTGTTTCCGACCGTTTCGCCCCTTCCAACATGATTGCGCGCACCACTCGATTTCCAGCGAGATCGAGCCTAGTCTCTGTAGTTCCTACAGGCTCAAGAGGTGCCACGATGGCAAGCGATCACAAGATCGGGAGAGGTCTGCAGCGAGGGGAGCTGGCGGGCCGGACCGGCTGCAATCCCGAAACGGTGCGCTACTACGAAAAGATCGGCCTCCTGACCGAACCGCCGCGCAGCCCGAACGGCTATCGCTCCTACGACGATAGCCAAATCACTCGGCTCCGGTTCATCCTGCGCGGTCGCGAGCTCGGCTTCAGCATCGACGAGATTCGCGGCTTGCTTACGCTCGTTGACGGCGGGAACCAGACATGCGCCGAGGTCAAAGAGCGGACCGAGCTGCACCTTGACGATATTCGCGGCAAGATTGCCGACCTCAGGCGCATCGAGCGGGTTCTCAAGGAGTCCGCCGCGAGATGTTCGGGCGAAGCGGTACCAGACTGCCCCATCCTCGAGGCACTGGCGTCGTCATGAGGGGATTGGCGGCGAGGGTCGGTCCTAAAGCCGCGAGTATTGCTCCAAGCAACGCTCCGGATCTTGTGCGGTAGATGCTTCGGATTGTGCGACGGTAATCACGACCCCAAGGGCGTTCAGCCGCCTTCGCCATGAAATTCCGTTGCCACGCGAGATCGCTGCGGCGCCGGGGCCAAGCAGTCCTGGCCACTCAGCCGGTGTAGGATTCGTTTCAGTTGAGGCGGTTGCCCCCTGCGATGTTGCGGCCCTAGCTGGCCCGCGCAGCGTGAACGACAGATCCGAGGTCAACACTTCCCAGTCGCCGCGGAGGAGCGCTGCGGCGCAACGCTGGCCAAGCCCTGCAAGGTGAACATCGGGATTTCGTACCTCGTAGTGCGCAAGATCATCAGCTGCCATGGTGAGAGCATAGGTTCGTACGGGGGGCCGACGGCCATTTGCCCGCGGTCATTCCGGCGACAACGAGTGCGATGACTTCCCGACGCCTTGCCGGACTGCGAGTTCGTTTCAACTGGCCCCGCGGAAATGGAGTGAGCATCGACGGCGACCAACGAGATCAAGGCCCGCATCTCATAGCTGGCGCACAGGATCGCCATGCTGGTGAACTCGGTGCCGGTATCGCTGACAACCGTCAGCGGGCGACCGCGCCTGGCAATGACGGCATCCAGTTCGCGCACGACACGCCGGCCCGACAGTGACGTATCGGCGACCAGCGCCAGGCACTCTCGCGTGTGATCGTCCAGGCTACTGAGGTTGAGGAGCGCCATACCGGGTGTGCCCGATCAAGCCCTACTCAAACCTCGATGAGTGGCTAAACTGGCGCGCCCACAGGTAAGAGCAATCCCGCACCGCTAGACGCGCAATGACAGCTAGGTCGCCCATTGGCAGGGCAAGAAGCTAGCCCGACGGGTCATCGAGCGCCCGAGACGCTCGCGTATCCGGCTAATGCTAACATGTCAGTGGTTGCGCAAACGTTTGCCACCCGCTACGGTGGGCCCGCGATTGACGGTGATAAGAAAGCAAGACGCCGCATCGCGCACAGCTCAAAGGGAGGACTACCATGGATCGACGCAGTTTTCTGATGTCTTCGGTAGCGCTTGGCGCGCTTGCCGTGGGCGCCCCGGCCGCCTTCGCACAGGACAAGCTGACCATCCTCGGCTCCGTGCCGAGCCTCGGCTTTCCGTTCTTCGTGCACATGATGAACCAGATCAAGATCGAGGCCGAGGCGCAGGGCGTCAACCTGATCGAGAGCGACGGGCAGAATTCCGCACCCAAACAGACCGCTGACATCGAGGCGGCGATTGTGCAGAAGGTCAACGCCATCGTCATCTCGCCCCTTGACGTCAATGCGCTGGCTCCGGCCATCGAGCAGGCAGTGCAGGCAGGCGTGCCGGTTGTCACCATCGACCGCCGCGTTGATGGCGTTGAAGGCATCCTGGCTCACGTGGGCGCAGACAACGTCAAGGGCGGCGAAGCCGAAGCCCAGGCGATGGTCGACGCGTTTCCGAATGGCGCGAAGATTTTCCACCTGCAGGGTCAGCCCGGCGCAGGCCCGGCGATCGACCGCAACAAGGGTGTGCACAACATCCTGGACGGCATGAAGGACAAGTACCAGATTATCTTCGAACAGACTGCGAACTTTGCCCGTGACCAAGCCCTGTCGGTCACCGAGGCTGGCCTTGCCGCCAACGGTAAGCCCGATGCGATCATCTGCGCGAACGACGACATGGCACTCGGCGCGGTGGAGGCCTGTGCGGCCCGCGGCTTCACCGACGTCAAGATCTACGGCTTCGATGCCCTGCCCGAGGCGCTCGCCGCCGTGCGCGACGGCAAGCTCGCCGGCACGGTCGAGCAGTTCCCGGGAGAACAGTCGCGCACCGCGGTTCGAATCGCGGTCGCCTATGCCAAGGACAAGACCGAGCCCAAGG
>JBKJMF010000122.1:0-7028 GCA_046596525.1 Devosia sp.
CCGGACGCGAATTCGATCGGCAAGGCGGTATCGTCGGGCTGTGTGCGGTTGCTCAACCAGGACGTAATCGATTTGTATGAGCGGGTGCCGACTGGGTCGCCGATTTTGGTGATTTGACGTCAGGCGCTGCGAGCGAACTTAGTGCTCGCGGCCGCCCCCTGCACCGGCTTTGCACCGGCTTCGCCGGTCCCCCTCCCCCGCCGCGCGGGGGAGGATCACGGAGGCATCGATGATCAGTGCTTCAGCGCTTCGACCAGGGAGTGCTGGACGTAGTTCATCGGCTCGGACCATCGTGGGTCGGTCCAGCGCGACTGCATCTCGGTTTCCGAGACCTCTTCGACGCGTTGCTGCAGCCACCAGATGTTGCCGAGGGGGTCGCGGACGCGGGCGACGCGGTCGCCGAAGGCGAGGAGGGTCGGCTTGGTGACTTCGGTGGCGCCGGCTTCGAGGGCCTTGGCGAAACCTTTTCGCGCATCGTCGACATAGAGGCGGATGAAGGCCGGCATCGGATCGATGCCAGAGGGAGCGTCGAAGGCCATCACCACGGCGTCGCCGATGCGGATCTCAGCGTGGCTGATGCTGCCGTCCTCATTGGCCATGCGGGCAAGCTCAGTGCCGTCGAAGGCCGCGATGAGGAAATCGATCAGTTGCGGGGTGTCGGCAGAAATGATCCACGGCGTGACGGTGGTGTAGCCATCGGGAATCGTGCTGGGCATGGGCTGCTCCTCAGGTGGTTATGCACGTATCTCTTCAACCGAGACTGCTGACAGAACGCGGCAGGAGCCAAAGAGTTGGGGAAGGGTCTTGCAATTCCCATCTCAGCCGTGAACAAAGCAGGCACAGATGGAAAAGTCCCCCGACATCGTAGCGGTGATGGTGAGCGTGTCGGTCGACGGACCGTACAGCTATCGCGTGCCCTATGGGATGGACGTGCAGCGCGGCTCGATCGTCGCGGTGCCGCTGGTTGGGCGGTTGACGCTGGGGGTGGTGTGGGGGCTGCCCAAGGACAATTACGCGCATAACCGGCTCAAGGACATCGCGCAGGTCTACGACACGCCGCCGCTGTCGGAAGAGCTGCTGAAGACGGTCGACTGGGTGTCGAAGTATACGCTGGCGGCGCCCGGGCTGGTGCTGCGTTCGGTGCTGCGGTCGACCGAGGCGCTGGAGCCGGAACGGCAGATCACGGCGTTCCGGCTGACCGGGGTAGAGCCGGAGAAGCTCACCAAATCGCGCGAGAAGGTGCTCGAGCTGCTGATGGACGGGCAGGCCTGGGCGAAGGCGGCGATCATCGGGGCGGCAGGGGTGTCGGCGTCGGTGGTGGAGGGGTTGGAGAAGGCCGGGGCGCTGGAGCGGATCGAGATGCCGCCGCCGCCGATCGCGCTGCCGCCGAATCCGGACGCCGATCCGCCGGTGCTGAACGACGAGCAGGCGGCGGCGCTGAAGCAGATTCGCGAGATCGATCCGGGCGAGTTCGGTGTGGCGCTGCTGGATGGGGTGACCGGCGGCGGCAAGACCGAGGTGTTCTTCGAGGCGGTGGCCGATACGCTGCGGGCCGGGCGGCAGGCGTTGGTGCTGCTGCCCGAGATCGCGCTGACCAATACGTTCGTCGAGCGCTTCACCAAGCGGTTCGGCACGCGGCCGGCCGAGTGGCACTCGGACATGACACCGGCGCAGCGGGCGCGGACCTGGCGCAGCGTGCTGAATGGCGACGTGCGGGTGGTGCTGGGGGCGCGCTCGGCGCTGTTCCTGCCGTTCCGCGAGCTCGGGCTGGTGGTGCTCGACGAGGAGCATGACGGGGCGTTCAAGCAGTATGACGGGGTGAACTACCACGCTCGCGATATGGCGGTGGTGCGGGCGAAGTTCGCCGAGGCGCGGGTGATCCTGTCGTCGGCGACGCCATCGGTGGAGAGCCGGAACAATGCCAATCTGGGGCGCTACAAGCATGTGCTGCTGACCTCGCGCTTCGCCGAGGCGGTGCTGCCCGACATCGTGCCGATCGATATGCGCGAGGATCCGCCCGACAAGGGGCAGTGGATCGCGCCGCAGCTGGCGCGCGAGGTGTTTGCGACGCTCGATCGGGGTGAGCAGGCGCTGCTGTTCCTCAACCGGCGGGGCTATGCGCCGCTGACGCTGTGCAAGGCGTGCGGGCACCAGTACCAGTGTCCGGATTGCACGGCCTGGCTGGTCGAGCACCGGTTCCGCGGCGTGCTGATGTGCCACCATTGCGGGCACGAGCAGCGGGTGCCGAAGGCGTGCGGGGAGTGCGGGGCGGTCGATTCGCTGACGCCGATCGGTCCGGGAATCGAGCGGGTGGCGGAAGAGGCGGCGGAGCGCTTTCCGGGCGCGCGGATGGTGATTCTATCGTCCGACATGGGCTCGAACACGCAGCTCAAGGAGCGGTTCGCCGAGATCGAGCGCGGCGAGTACGACCTGGTGGTGGGCACGCAACTGGTGGCCAAGGGGCACCATTTCGAGAAGCTGACACTGGTCGGAGTGCTCGACGCCGATCTGGGGCTCGATCGCGGCGATCCGCGGGCGGCGGAGCGGACATTCCAGATTTTGACGCAGGTGACGGGGCGGGCGGGACGCGCCAACCGGGCCGGCAAGGCGTTCCTCCAGACCTATCACCCCGATCATCCGGTGATGAAGGCGATGGTCAGGGGCGACCGCGAGGCGTTCTACAAGCACGAGCTGCTGGCGCGCGAGGCGGGCGGGCTACCGCCGTTCGGGCGGCTGGCGGCGCTGATCGTTTCGGCCAACGAGCACGACCCGGCCTTCGCCTATGCCAGGCAGCTGCTGAGCGTGGCACCGCTGGCCGAGGGGCTGAAGCTGTTCGGGCCGGCCGACGCGCCGATCTCGATGATCCGCGGCCGGCACCGGGTGCGGCTGCTGGTGCAATCGGGCAAGGATTTCGACCTCAGCGGCTATGTGCGGTTCTGGCTGGAGCAAGCGCCGAAGACGACGGGGAATTTGCGGGTGCAGGTGGATATCGATCCGCAGAGTTTTCTCTAGCGCACGATGATGTTCTTGCCGTCGAAGTCGATGCGGCGACGGGAGGAGGCGAGGTCGACGGGGTCGGGCAGGAAGTAGATCAGCCCGAATTTGTCGCTCGGTATGGACAGGAGGTCCAGCGCATCGTCTCTACGGTACAATCCAACCTCGTAGCGAGGGGGCAGGTGTTCTCGTGATCCGTCAGGCTTGTCCACAATGGTGCCGCTACTCCACATCAACGATGGGTAGAACGTCCATTGCGGAGTGAATGACATCCCCGCGATCAACTCTTCCAAGAATGCATTCAGCGCTGATGTTGTCGACCAACTCTCCGTCATCAGTACCTCCCGGACGATTTCAATATCTCAGTCTGATTTCGGGACATTTGTCGCTCACTTTCGGCACCGAAAATCGATAGCCATTCCGGCTGTCGTAGTACACGCAATAGGTCACGCCTGTCGCGGCATCCTGATGCGTTCCAACGTAGTAGCCCGAGAATGTCTGCCGCCCTTGGGCAATCTGCCGGCGTCTGCCTGTACCTGACACGCCGATCTGCTCGGTCCACTGCCCACCGTCGGGATTGCCCGCAGGAACGCGGGGCTGATCCTGACTGTATCGGAGTTCGAGGGCACGCAATGCGGTGCGCAAACGTGTTGCCGCGCTTTCGTAGCGGAGCATTCTGGTGGCCAGGCCTATCGATCTTCCCGAGCTGTGACTCACTGCATTACCTTGGCCATTGCCTCGCTCAATCTGGTCGCATTCTCCGACGGCCAGCGAGCGCGGGGATAAGTCTTCGAACGCGGAGTGGGCAGGTGCGGCTCCCCTGCGACAAAACTCCCCGAAAGACTCGTGCCTCGGTGCCTTGCGATGGTCCGGAGCGCATGTTAGAGGGGGCGCGAAATCCGGGGGGCTATCCGCTTTTCCCCGGCGAACAATCATAAGCGACAGCAGCCTCCGGCGCCTCTACTGGCCGGGTCCGGGTTGCGCAGCACGAGGGTGACGGGGCATTGGCAGCGCAGAATTCAGTGCTTACCCAGATCGCGCGGCCGTATGCGTCGGCGCTCTACGATCTCGCCGCAGCTGACGGTTCCGTCGCGGCGGTCGAGCAGGGGCTGGTGACTCTCCTGGCGCTCGCCGAGGAAAGCCCGGATTTTTCCCGGTTCCTTCGCTCCCCGGTGATCAATACCGAAGAAAAGGCGCAGGCCGTCCACGCCATCCTGTCGCGTGCCAAGGCGCATACGACGGTGGGCAATTTCGTGAAGGTGGTGGCCCGTAACGGCCGGCTGTTCGCGCTGCCCGAGATCATCAAGGCTTTCCGCGAGCGCGCTGCCGATGCGCGCGGCGAAGTGACTGCGGAGGTGACGTCGGCGACCCCGCTGACCGCTTCCCAGCTGACCACCCTTGCTTCGACGCTCAAGGCGAAGATCGGCAAGGCGGTCACGCTCAATCAACATGTCGATCCCAGCCTGATCGGTGGCCTCGTGGTCAAGGTCGGTAGCCAGATGATCGACAGCTCACTCAAAACCAAGCTCACGGCGATGAAGATCGCGATGAAAGAGGTCGGATAATGGATATCAAAGCCGCGGAAATCTCTGCGATCCTCAAGGAGCAGATTCAGAATTTCGGCCAGGAAGCGGAAGTTTCCGAAGTTGGTCAGGTTCTGTCGGTTGGCGACGGTATCGCCCGCGTCTACGGCCTCGACAACGTGCAGGCCGGTGAGCTCGTCGAGTTCCCGGGCGGCATCAAGGGCATGGCGCTGAACCTCGAAACCGACAATGTCGGCGTCGTGCTGTTCGGCAATGACCGCGGCATCAAGGAAGGCGACGTCGCCAAGCGTACCGGCGCCATCGTCGACACCCCGGTGGGCAAGGAGCTGCTCGGTCGCGTGGTCGATGCGCTCGGCATCCCGATCGACGGCAAGGGCCCGCTGAAGGCCAAGGAACGCCGCCGCGTCGACGTGAAGGCCCCGGGCATCCTGCCGCGCAAGTCGGTGCATGAGCCGATGTCGACCGGCATCAAGGCGATCGATGCGCTGATCCCGATCGGCCGTGGCCAGCGCGAGCTGATCATTGGCGACCGCCAGACCGGCAAGACCGCCGTTATTCTCGACACCTTCCTGAACCAGAAGCCGGCGCACGCCGCCAACGCTCCCGAGAGCGAGAAGCTGTACTGCATCTATGTCGCCGTCGGGCAGAAGCGCTCGACCGTGGCGCAGTTCGTCAAGGTGCTCGAAGACGCCGGCGCCATGGAATACTCGATCGTCGTCGCGGCGACCGCGTCCGACCCAGCGCCGATGCAGTTCCTCGCGCCGATGACCGGCGCTGCCATCGGCGAATATTTCCGCGACAACGGCATGCATGCCGTGATCGCCTTTGACGATCTGACCAAGCAGGCCGTGGCCTACCGCCAGATGTCGCTGCTGCTGCGCCGCCCGCCGGGCCGCGAAGCTTACCCGGGCGACGTGTTCTACCTGCACTCGCGCCTGCTCGAGCGCGCCGCCAAGCTCAACGAAGAGCATGGTTCGGGTTCGCTCACCGCGCTGCCGGTCATCGAGACCCAGGCGAACGACGTGTCGGCCTATATTCCGACCAACGTGATTTCGATCACCGACGGCCAGATCTTCCTCGAGACCAACCTGTTCTTCCAGGGCATCCGCCCGGCGGTCAACGTCGGTATCTCGGTGTCGCGCGTGGGTGGTAACGCCCAGATCAAGGCGATGAAGCAGGTTGCCGGTTCGCTGAAGGGCGAGCTGTCGCAGTACCGCGAAATGGCCGCGTTCGCGCAGTTCGGTTCCGATCTCGACGCCGCCACGCAGCGCCTGCTGAACCGTGGCGCCCGCCTGACGGAACTGCTGAAGCAGCCGCAGTTCGCGCCGCTGAAGCCGGAAGAAGAAGTCGCGGTGATCTTTGCCGGCGGCCAGGGTTACCTGGACGACCTGCCGGTTTCAGCGGTTGGCCCGTTCGAAGCTGGCCTGCTCGGTGCGCTGCGTTCGAAGCACGCCGACGTGTTGGCGGCGATTGCCAAGGAGAAGGCGCTGTCGGATGACCTCCGCGCCAAGCTCAAGTCGGCGATCGACGGCTTCAAGAAGACGTTCCAGGCCTAAGGGCAATTCTGCGCCAAGGCCATCTCGGCCGGTGCATGGGGAGTAAAGTGGCCCGATGGCTTCGCTAAAGGACCTCAAGAACCGGATCGCCTCGGTCAAATCGACCCAGAAGATCACCAAGGCCATGCAGATGGTGGCAGCGGCGAAGCTTCGCCGCGCACAGGAAGCGGCCGAGGCGGCACGTCCCTATGCCGAGCGCATGGGCAATGTGCTGGCGGCGCTCGGCGCAGCTTATGCCGGCCGCGAGGACGCTCCGGCGCTGCTCGCCGGCAATGGCAAGGACCAGGTGCATCTGCTGGTTGTCGCAACGGGCGAGCGTGGTCTCGCCGGTGGCTTCAACTCGTCGATCGCGCGTCTCGCCCGTGAAACGGCGCTGAAGCTGATCGGCGAAGGCAAGACGGTGAAGATCCTCACCGTCGGCCGCAAGGGCAACGACATCCTGAAGCGAACGCTGGGCGACAAGATCGTCGAGACGATCTCGTTCCGCGAAGTACGGACGCTTGGTTACGTCAACGCCGCGACCGTCGGCGAGAAGCTCCTCGCCATGTACGCGGCGGGCGAGTTCGACTTGGCGACGCTGTTCTACGCGCGCTTCCGCTCGGTGATCGCGCAGATCCCGACGGCGCACCAGCTGATCCCGGCGAAGTTCGACGCGCCGACCGCCGATGCGCCCGACACGCTGAACTACGAATACGAACCGGACGAGGAAGCGATCCTCGAGGACCTGCTGCCGCGGAACATCTCGGTGCAGATCTTCCGGGCGCTGCTCGAAAACAACGCGTCGTTCTTCGGGGCGCAGATGAGCGCGATGGACAACGCCACGCGCAACGCCGGCGACATGATCAAGAAGCTGACGCTGGTCTACAACCGGCAGCGCCAGGCCCAGATCACCAAAGAACTCATCGAAATCATTTCGGGCGCGGAAGCGCTCTAG